>CAYMKG010000046.1:0-4266 GCA_964391145.1 uncultured Planctomycetales bacterium | reverse complement strand
AGAAGCGCCTTAACCACTTCCGGGTCAAATTGAGTGCCGGCTTTTTTCTCTATTTCCTTACATGCCTCAGGCAGACTCATCCCTTTTCGGTATGCTCGGTCTGAGGTAAGCGCGTCCAGAACGTCGGCAACGGCAATAATCCTGGCTTCCAAAGAAATCTCTTCTTTCTTTAATCCACGAGGGTAGCCTCCGCCGTTGTAAAACTCATGATGCTCTCCGATTCCGCGGGCAAATCTTTTTAAGTGCGGAATGGAGCTTACAATCTTTAATCCGATTTCGGGATGCTGCTGGATTATCTTATGCTCTTCGGGAGTAAGCCCTACCGGTTTAGTCAGTATTGACTCACTTATGCCTATTTTTCCGATGTCGTGTAGAATGGCGGCTAATTTAAGATTCTTAAGCTCGTTGCGCGGCAAATTTAATTCTTCGGCGATATTCAGAGTTATTTTGGTAACCCTCTGGGAATGCCCGGCTGTGTAAGGGTCCTTGGCGTCGATAGCGGCAACAAGCGAACTAATCAGACTGATAAACAAATCCTCGGTCTCTTTATACAGCTTAGCATTAACCAGAGCGATTGATACATAATTAGCCAGAATCTGCAGTAGCCGCTGTTGACCGGAATCTAATGCTTCAGAAGGATTTTTATTGCTTAAAGTTAAAACTCCGATGGTATTTTTTCCAGCCTCCAATCGCATACTTAAAAAAGACCTGAATGGAAAATCTTTTTTATTTAATTCCGGACTTGCCGCCACATCGTTGACCGCCAGAGGTGAAGATATGTCCATAACTACTTTGTTTATCTCTTCCCAGGCTCCTAAAATTTTTAAATTTTCTGATTCGTCTTCGCTAAATCCGCGCGCGGCTGCTAAACCCAGGTGGCCGCTCTTCTCATCCAGTATAAAAAGCGCGCCATAGTCGTTATGAAATATCCGCTCAGTCTCTCTTAAAATAACCTCGTTTACCCTTTCAATGTCAAGCGTGGAAACAATTGTCCTGCTTATTTCCAGGAGGGTATTTAAGGTAAATGCGTTGATTTTCTCCTCGGGCATTTGGCTATATTCTATGGAGTCCAAACTTTTTTAACATAACTAACATCTATATCTTTGGGTTCGTCTTCTAAGTTTAACTGGCGGTCTGCATTTATATCTTCAACGTGCACCCGGATGCTATTCACGACATTTCTCTCTTCATCGGAAAAGGTGAAAGTTTCTATATAACACCGGCCATCTGGCTGCGCTATGCACTCGGGCCTGCTGACGAAATAATCTGGATCGCCATACTTATA
Organism: uncultured Planctomycetales bacterium; assembly: GCA_964391145.1. Lineage (GTDB taxonomy): Bacteria > Omnitrophota > Gorgyraeia > Gygaellales > JAHJCI01 > CAYMKG01. The sequence goes on along the minus strand of CAYMKG010000046.1, from coordinate 2,981 downwards.
TCTCCATACCCAAAGGCCATGCCGAAAGCCCATTTCCTCAGCATAGCGAATTTCGTCTAAGCCCATGAAGGAATAAGTAATCCCGTGCTGACTCTGGAATAATACCAGCACTGCAAAGGCCAGAGCAGAAACTATCAGTAAAAATCCCAGCACAATAATTAAACCTACCGCACGCCTTTTTTTCGGATAGCTATTCATATCTTCTCAAGGTAACCTTGGTGCTATATTCAAGCGGCTGGAGTATTAAACTCACATCACCCTGCATAGTTAAGTTTATATTAAGCGTAATCCTTTGGGAGTCAGGGTCAAGATTGTAATCAGAAAATATTAATTCTTCTATCTCCGTAGCGATAATCTCCTCATCCCCGTCGCCGTTGTACTTTATGCAGGAACACGAATCATCCAGCCAGTATTCGTATTCATGGGTTGTCCCATCAGGCTCTATCTCCGACACCCTTACTCTCGATGGCTCCAAGATGTTAACGTTATCAGCCGCACAGATATGCCTTACCATATGTTGCAAGGCAATATTAGCCTGATTCTGCATCTCAGCCTGGGTATTAAAAGTAGAAAAAAAGCCTGCGGCAGCGGTATATAACGCTGCCGCAGAAAATAGAACCAAACATATCAAGCTTATCGCCAGTAAAAGCTCAACCAGGCTTACGGCTCTTCCCATTCTACTGTTACGGTTATTTGTTTATATTGAGGCTCAGAGGTTATAGCCGGATTAAAATCTTCATCCATATCGGTTATCGTCCAGGTAATCGGCCAACCGTTGGGCAAGGTATCTGTCTCGGTGTGCGAAGTTGTTGTAGGCTCTGTTTGGAGGTCGGGGTGGTCAAAATCCAGAGCCTCCAGTTCTTCCAATTTTTCCCGGGCAAAGTTCAATGCCTCTTGTTTACATTGGGCTCTTTTTAATTGCGTCTTTCCGGCAACAAAAAGCCCGGCTATTCCCACAAGAATTAAACTAAGGATAACCATTGAGACAATAATCTCAACCAGTGTTACACTTTTTTGCTTCATTGCAGAAAACCAAGGTTTATTCCGAATTCAATCATCTTCGTGATGATGGTGTCCATGATGATAGTAATCATAGTCATCATCACCCTCTTCTTCATGTTTATATATTCCTTTTTTCTTTCCCCTTGACTTTCTAGCTATCTCTCCGCCCGTTTGCTTCCATATACCAGGAGGTATATTCCAGCCAGCGTCAGATAATGGTACAGGTCCAATATTGTAATCGCCGCTATTAATGGTCACCTCTTCGTCTAATAAAACCTGGTATGAATCATTCTCGTCTGGATCAGATGGAAGGCCCCAGGAGAGATCATCGGTCTTATCTGTAATATCAATAGAATGGGTACCCTTAACCTCCGATATTCCAACCCTGGTAGAATGAACCACAGGATCCACTATTACGGCAAATACCGTCCCCGTTACGCCTATAGTTGCATCCGGCGTCTCAACGGTAAAGCCTGAGGGGTCGCTCAATACTTCTAGTCCGAACAGGGCCTCGCCGCTTTCCTGACCGGTGTAAACAACCGACTCACCCTCAATATCAGCGATAGTCAGGCATCCGCCTGACAGTCTGACCACGTTATCGGCGGAACGATTTAATGCTATATCCGTGTACTCACAGCCGCCATCACAGCAAACCTCATTGCCTTCGCTCAATGCCTGCTCCTGCCAGGCTACATCGCCGTCAACTGTAGGCCCATCTCCCTCCCAGTCAAGAATGCGAGCCGAAGGAATTCTGGCCACTATGCCCTCTAATTGCACCTGCCCAGCAAAGGCATAGCTGCACAGAAAAACTACACTAAACACAATAACGCAATAACGCAATAACGCAATAACGCTTTTCATCTCTTACCTCCTTTTTATCACCACTACGGTTAGGTCATCGTCCGAAGGTGCAGGTTGCAGAAATTCTAAAACCGATTGAAGAATGCGCTCGGCTAAAACCGGCGATGGCAGAAAATCATTCTTCTCTATCGCATCTTTCAGGCGCTTTTCTCCGAATTCTCCACCTCCCCTCTTTTTTGCCTCCAAAACCCCATCCGTACATAAAACCAGGGTATCTTTTGGCGCAAGGCTTATTGCCGCCTGAGAATATTCGCTGCCATCGATAATACCAAGGGGCATGCCGCTTTCGGCTTCAACAGAAAAAATTCCCTTCTGTTCACTTTTAAGAGTAGCCTTTAGATGGCCTGCGTTTGCCAAATAACCTTCGCCCTTGCTATCCAGGATTAGCAATATCGCGGTGGCAAATATACCCGGCGGATATCGCTGTCTTAGCTCCTGATTTACCGATTCCAATATCTTTGCCGGCTGGCGATATAATTTAATGCAGGTGCGAAATATACTTATTGATAAGGCCATGTATAAACTTGCCGGCACGCCTTTTCCGGTAACGTCGCCGATGAGGACAGCTAACTGCCCTTCATCTAATTTAATTATATCATAAAAATCTCCTCCGATATACCTGCAGGGCAGGAGCCTTGCAGCAACCTCAATCTCAGGCTGCTTAACCAGGCCGGTGCGCGAGAGAAAGCCCTGCTGGAGTTTGGCAGCAATCTCAAGGTCGTGCTCCAGCAATAAATGCCTTTGCCTCTCTCTGGCGTAAGAAAGAAACAGTAAAGAAAAGGTAATTGTCAACAATACTGCCGTCGGATAAACAAGTTCAATCCACAACCCCAGCCAGATAAACAAAACCACCGAAAGGCAAATATAACCAAACAATAAAATACTCAGCCAGGGAACCCACCTAAAAGTTAAACGGCTTTGCCGGTACAGCCAACTGGTTAAGCCTAACAGAAAAATTAATATTAATAAATTGAGTCCCCGGCTTGCTCTCTTAAGATAATTAGAGGTTATTATCGAGTTAAATATATTCGCATTTACCCCGACCATCGGGTAAACCGTTTCCAGAGGAATAGCGCCTATGTCGCTAAAGCCGCCCATCCCCGTAGCAGTCAAACCGA
>CAYMKG010000045.1:0-8009 GCA_964391145.1 uncultured Planctomycetales bacterium | reverse complement strand
GAAGGCGTTATTCTGGTGGATTTGAACTTTATGCTCTCCGGGGAAAAAAGTATTTTGCGAATTTTGGTAGATCTACCTGGCGGAGGAATCACCCTGGATAAATGCACTTATATAAATAACTTAATAAGTCAACTTCTGGACGAAGAGAATTTAATTCAAAGCAGCTACGTTTTAGAAGTTTCCTCTCCAGGCGTAGATAGGCCTTTGATAAGCAAAGAAGATTTCTCCCGGTGTCTGAATCGGAAGGTAAAAATATTTTTTAATCAGTTCCAAGAGGGTAAAAGCGAAATTACCGGCGTAATCGTCTCGGTCGCCGATGCGGGAGTGAATGTTGATTCAGAAGGGCAAATTCAGCAAATCCCCTTTGACAGAATCAGGAAGGCCAAACAAATAATCGAGGAACTTAAATGAGCGAAGAAATCTTAGTCATATTAGAACAGATTGAGAGAGAAAAAGGTATAAAGAAAGAGCTGCTTATTCAGGCAGTAGAGAGCGCTCTGGTTTCTGCCGCAAAGAAGGCAGTTAATCTTAAGCCCGAGCAGGAATTGAAGGTAGAAATAGACCGGGCAACCGGCAAGATTAAGGCAACCTGCGACGGGCGGCCGGTTACCTCTATTGATTTTGGCAGGATTGCCGCTCAGACTGCCAGACAGGTAATAATACAGAAAATCCGGGAGGCGGAGAAGGAAGTTATCTTTACCGAATTCCAGGTAAAGGTTGGCAACATAGTCAGCGGAACCGTATATCGTTTTGAGAGAGGCAATATTATCGTTGACCTCCTGGGTAAAGCTGAGGGTATTTTGCTCCGTCGCGAGCAGTCTCCGCGCGAAGAGTTCCATCAGGGAGAGCGTATCCGGACTTATCTGCTTGAGGTTAAAAAGGAGCCGCGGGGCCCGCAGATTATTCTCTCTCGCACTCATCCGAATTTCGTTAAGAAGCTTTTCGAGCTGGAGGTTCCTGAAATCTATGAGGGGGTTGTAGAGATTAAATCTATATCCAGGCAGCCGGGAGAGCGGACTAAAATTACGGTTTATTCCAAAGACGAAAAGGTTGACCCCGTTGGAGCCTGCGTGGGCATGAGGGGTAACCGTGTCAAAAACATTGTTAATGAATTAAGAGGAGAGAAGATAGATATCGTACGATATAGCGTGGATATACGGGAATATATCTGTGCTGCCTTAGCCCCGGCAAAAATTTCAGAGATACATTTAGACAGGGAAAATCAGAGGGCTGAGGTAATTGTTGCCGAGGATCAGTTGTCGCTGGCTATAGGAAAGCAAGGGCAGAATGTCCGTTTAGCCAGCCGCCTCATCGGCTGGGAGTTGGATATCCGCACTAAAAAGGTCAAAGCGGAAAAAGAGGAGGAGGTCAAGGCGGAATTAACCTCGGTAGAGTCCGGAAAGAAAAATAAAAAAGGGATTCCGTTAACCGAGATAGGGGGCATCGGAGAGAAATTATTGAAGAATTTAAAGGAAGCGGGATTTAGCACTGTGGAGGATTTACTCGAGACTGATACACAACGACTTCTTAAGGTGGACGGAATCGGCAAAGTAAAAGCAAAGAAGTTAGTGGAGGAAGCAAAGAAATTGTCAGGTTCAAAATGAGGACAGGAGAATCAAAACCAAAGAAAAAGAGAAAACCGAGAGCAGCGGCTCCAAGAACTGCAAAGAAGAGGGTAGCTAAGAAGCAGCCGCATAAACCCCGCCCTTGCACGCAAGGGCCGGGTAAACCCCCTCCTGCAAAGGCGGTTAAACCAAGGAAGAAGGCAAAAGAGGTTAAAAAGCAGCCTGTTGTAAAACCGATGAAGCAGGAGGAGACTATTGTAGAAATTACTCCAGAGCCCGCCGCGGCTAAACCTGTTCCTGTTAAGAAGCCTGCTGAAGAAAAAAAGCCGGAAGTGACTCCTTCTGAACAAATAGCCGCTCCTCCGAAAGCCGAGAAGGAGGCCGCTGGTGGAAATGAGGTGGAACTTGAGTTCCCTGTTTCTGTAAAAGACCTTGCGGTAAAATTGCAGGTGAAGCCCTCGCGTCTAATACAGGAACTGATGCGGATGGGCGTCTTTGCTACGATAAATCAGCGGCTATCCCAAGAAGACGCTACTAAGGCCTGTGAAATATTCGGCTATAAGGCAAAGCCCGCTCCGGACAAAGAAGAGCAGATTCTCTCTTTATATCGGCAAGAGGAAGAGATTCAGCTTTTAAAACTGCGACCACCCGTAGTAACTCTTATGGGGCACGTCGATCACGGCAAAACCTCTCTGTTGGATGTTATTAGAAAGACAAATATAACCGATGCCGAACACGGAGGGATAACCCAGCATATCGGCGCTTATGAAGTCTCATTGCCCAAGGGCAAGATTACATTCTTGGACACGCCGGGGCACGAGGCATTCACGGCCATGCGCTCTCACGGAGCGCACATTACCGATATCGTAGTGTTGGTAGTAGCTGCTGACGACGGAATTATGCCCCAAACAATCGAAGCTATTGACCATGCCAGGGCAGCAGGAGTGCCGATTGTGGTCGCAATAAATAAAATTGATAAGTTGCAGGCTAACGTTGACAGGGTTAAGAAGCAACTCAGCAATTTAGGTTTGACCCCCGAGGAGTGGCAGGGGAAAACCATAACTGTGGGAGTATCGGCCAAGACCGGGGAGGGGGTTGAGGAATTGCTGGAAATGATACTTTTGGAAGCGGAGATGCTTGAGCTAAAGGCAAATTACCAGAAGCCGGCTTCGGGGGTAGTGATTGAGTCCCGGCACGACAAGAACCGCGGCCCCATCGCCACATTGTTGATTGAGAACGGTACCTTGCGTCTTAACGATATTTTCATCTCCGGGTTGGTTTACGCAAAGGTAAAAGCGATGTTTAATGACCGCGGCCAGAGGATTGAGGATGCCCCTCCGGGAACGCCGGTTGAGGTTCTTGGATTAACTGGTTTACCTGAGGTAGGCAAAGAGTTTTACGTGGTCAGCGATGAGAAGCAAGCTCGGGAAATTATTGCTTTGCGGCAGGCAAAAGAGAGGAAGCGCCAGCTTAAGCCCGTAAAGAGAATATCGCTGGAAGAGCTGCACTCGGAGATAAAGCAGGGCAAGATTAAGGAGCTAAAACTAATCGTTAAGTCTGACGTAAGCGGCTCTCTGGAAGCTGTCCGGGATTCTCTCCAAAAGCTGGAGACCTCCGAAGTAAAATTCCAGATAGTCCACGCCGGTATCGGCCCGATAAATGCTTCGGATGCGATGCTGGCTAAGGTGGCGGATGCGCTCATCTTGGGTTTTCACGTCCAGCCGGATGAGAGGGCAAGAGAGATAATTGAGCGCGAGGGCTTAGAGGTCAGAACTTACAATATTATATACGAGTTAATAAATGAGATAAAAGGTGCTTTGCAAGGTTTGCTTGAGCCGAAAATAAAAAAGGTATTTTTAGGCCGGGCTCAGATACGCAAGGTCTTCAGGCTCTCTCGCGCCGGAACGGTTGCCGGCTGTTACGTTAGCAGGGGTAAAATCCCCCGCTCTGCCACGGTAGATTTAATTAGGGACGAGCAGGTTATTTTTCAAGGAAGGATTTCCAATCTCAAGCGGTATAAAGATGAGGTTCGCGAAGTGTCTGAAGGGTTTGAGTGCGGGATTTCCCTTGTCGGATTTGATGATTACCGGGAAGGCGACGTAATAGAGGCGTACGAGATTCAGAAAATCGCCAGGAAATTGTAAGTAAAATGTTACATAAGGTTCCATGAGGTTACTTAAAAATATTTTCCTGTAACCTTACGTAACATTATGTAACATTACGGAACCTTATGCAACCTTATTAGGATATGAATCGAATATTAAGCGGAATGAGGCCAACCGGAAAGTTGCATTTGGGCCATTTAGTTGGAGCGCTGGATAATTGGGTCAAATTGCAGGATAATAACGAATGTTTTTTTATGGTTGCGGATTGGCATGCCTTGATGAGCGAATACGAAGCCCCTGCGGTAATTTCTGAATCTGTCCTTGATAATGTTGCCGATTGGCTGGCAGCGGGAATCAATCCAAAAAAATCTACTATATTTATTCAATCGCAGGTAACTGAGCACCTTGAATTATATATGATACTTTCCTGTTTGGTTCCTTTAGGCTGGCTTGAGCGCTGCCCCACTTATAAAGAGCAATTGAGGCAACTGAGCCACCGGAACATTAAAACTTATGGCTTTTTGGGTTATCCGGTTTTGCAAGCAGCGGATATTCTCTTGTACAAAGCAAACAAGGTTCCCGTCGGAGAAGACCAGCTTCCTCATCTTGAATTGACCCGCGAGATTGCCCGCCGTTTCAATGGCCTGTATGAAAAGAAAGTCTTTCCCGACCCCCAGGCCTTGCTTACCACCTCGCCGCGGCTTCTCGGGCTGGACAATCGAAAGATGAGCAAGAGTTTTAACAACGTAGTCAATCTTTCTGACGATACGCAAACTATCAGAAAGAAAATCCAGAATATGGTTACCGACCCTAAAAGGATCAAGCTTTCGGACCCGGGGCATCCTGAGGTGTGCAATGTTTTCAACTATTATAAGGTATTCCTTCGAGAAAGAGAAAAAGAAGTATGTAATTGGTGCAAGCACGCCCAAAAAGGATGCACTGAATGCAAGAGGATTCTTGCTGATGGAATAATTAGCTGGCTTAAGGTTCACCAGGAAAAAAGAGAATTATTGATTAAAGATAAAGAGCAACTGAAAAAAATACTCAGGGAAGGCCGTCAGAGAGCTTCTAAGGTTGCAGCTCAGACGATTAAAGAAATAAAAAATATAATCGGCCTACTGTAAAAAGTAGCGAGCAGAGAGTAGCAAGTAGCGAGAAATATCTCTCTACTCTCTACTTTCTACTTGCTACTTTAAATATATGGCTTACAAAATTAAACTCGATATTTTTGAAGGGCCGTTAGATTTACTTTTATATTTAGTAAAAAAGGACCACCTCAATATTTACGATATTCCCATAGCTCAGGTGACCGAGCAGTATTTGGCGTATCTGGAATTGATGCGTCTTCTGGATTTAAATATTGCCGGGGAATTTCTGGTTATGGCCGCGACATTAATGCAAATTAAATCCCGGATGTTACTCCCCAAAGAGGAGGAAACTCAACAGGAAGAAGAACACGACCCTCGCGAAGAACTGATTCAGAGATTACTGGAATATCAGCGGTTCAAAGAGATTGCCTCTGAGTTGCGACAGAGAGAGCAAAAACAAAAGGAGCATTTTCGCCGCCGGCGCAACGTGCCCTTGCCGGAATCAAAACAGGAGGAGGAAGTATATTTTGAGGCGAGCATTTTTGATTTGATTAACGCATTCACCCAAGCGTTAAAGGAAGTACCTCGAGAGCTGTTTTATGAGGTGGTCAAAGACGAATTTACGGTGGAGGGGAAGATCCACGACATTCTCCATTTACTGCTCGAGAAAGAAGTATTGGTTTTAACCTACCTTTTCCAGCAAGCTAAGAATAAATTGGAGATAATCGCAACCTTTCTGGCTGTTCTGGAGTTGATTCGCCTTAAGGAGATCGTTGTCGGGCAGAGAGAGCTGTTTGGGCAAATTGAAATTTTCCGTAACACTAATAATATCATTCCTTATGGGCAACGAAGATAGAAAAAAAACTATACCCTTAGATAGAAATATCATAGCAAAAGAGACAGAGGACGATGCCATTTTTAATATTTCTTTAAGGCCGCGCGCCCTCAACGAGTTTATCGGCCAGTCGGATGTAGTGGCGAATCTTAAGGTAGCGATAACTGCTGCCAAGCAGAGAAAGGAGCCGTTAGAGCACGTCCTTTTAAGCGGACCACCCGGGTTAGGTAAGACGAGTTTAGCTCATATTATCGCTCGCGAGATGGGTTCGAAAATAACCGCGACCTCGGGTCCGGCTATTGAACGCGCCGGAGACTTGATAGGCATTTTAACTAACTTAGAAAAAAACGACGTCCTGTTTATCGATGAGATCCACCGTCTCTCCAAGGTGGTGGAAGAATTCCTTTATCCGGCAATGGAGAATTTTCAAATCGATTTTGTGATTGACAAAGGCCCTTATGCCAGGACAATTAAGTTCAATCTTAAATCCTTTACCCTGGTTGGAGCTACCACCCGCACCGGCCTTCTATCCGGTCCTTTAAGAGGCAGGTTCGGCATGTTTTACTACTTGGATTTCTACTCTCCCGAAGAGTTGTCTATGATTATTCAGAATTCGGCAAAGCACTTAGGAATAAGAATCGATAAGAACGCGTCTCTGGAGGTTGCCAGGCGTTCCCGCGGGACCCCCCGCGTCGCCAATCGGTTATTAAGGCGCATTAGAGATTATGCCCAAATAGAGAAGAAGGATAAGATTGAACTTGAGTTAGTAAATAGAGCTATGGAGTCTCTCGGCATTGATGAGGGAGGGCTTGATGAGATAGACCGCCGGTTCTTAAAAATTATATTACAAAATTACGACGGTGGGCCGGTCGGAATAGAAGCATTGGCGGCTAATCTTAATGAGGATTCAGGCACAATTATTGATACGATTGAGCCGTATTTGTTAAAAGCCGGATACCTGAAGCGTAGTTCCAGAGGCAGGTTTGCTACCGAGAGGGCGTTTAATCATTTTGGCCTCCCGTTTTCAGAAGAGAAGCAGAAGAGATTGTTTTAAAATGTCGACCTTAAGCAAGCTTCTTATAGCCTCAGGTTTGATTCTTATCGGCTTAGGCCTTTTATTCTACCTTTTTGCCAGGGTTCCTTTTTTAGGGAAACTGCCCGGCGATATTTATATTCAGAAGAAAAATTTCACTTTTTATTTTCCTTTGGCCACCTGCATATTACTGAGTTTGTTTCTAACTTTGATGTTTTGGTTGTTTTCCCGCCGTTGATGTTTAAACTTATTCACCAGGATAAAAAAAGTAAAGCCCGGGCAGGAAATCTGATAACTGCTCACGGCCAAATACAGACACCCTGCTTTATGCCGGTTGCCACGCAAGGCGCGGTTAAGACTCTAAGCCCGCTGGAACTGGAGCAGGTGGGAGCTCAGGTAATCCTTTGCAATGCTTATCATCTTTTCCTGCGGCCGGGAATTAAGGTAATTAGGAATGCCGGTGGATTGCACCGATTCATTTCCTGGCAGAAAGCGATACTCACCGACAGCGGAGGTTATCAGATTTTTAGTTTGAGTATGTTCAGGCGTATCAGTGATGAGGGGGTGGAATTCCAGTCGCACCTTGATGGAAATAAATTTTTTCTTGCCCCCGAATACGTCGTAGAAATCCAGCAGGCCTTGGGCGCGGATATCCTGATGCCTCTGGATGAATGCGTGCATTATCCCTGCTTGAAGGATTACGCTAAAATTGCAATGGAGAGGACGGTTGATTGGGCCAGGCGCTCGAAATTAGTCCATAGTCGACAGTCCATAGTCGACAGCTTAAAAAATAAAAACGAAGGACTACGGACTATGGACTATGGATTGTTATTTGGAATCGTGCAGGGAGCAACTTATGAGGACTTAAGGCTGGAATGTATAAGGAAGCTGACGGATATCGGTTTTGACGGCTATGCTATCGGCGGAGTTTCTGTTGGCGAGCCAGAGGTTTTAAGATATAATATTATATCTTATGTGCTGGAGCATTTGCCTGAAGCCCAGCCGAGGTATCTGATGGGTTCAGGAGTTCCCGAAGATATCTTGCAGGCAGTAGAATCCGGCTGCGATATGTTCGATTGCGTGATTCCTACTCGCCTCGGACGCAACGGGACTGCTTTCACCCATGAGGGAAAGCTGATTATCCGCAATGCCCCTTATATTGCAGATTATCAGCCTCTCGATAAAGATTGTTCCTGCTACTGCTGCAGAAATTTTAACCGTGCCTATTTAAGGCACTTATTCAACAGCGATGAAATATTGGGATTGAGGCTGGTTTCTTTGCACAATGTCCATTTTTATCTGGAATTAATGCGCAATATCAGAGAAGCGATTAAGCTCGACAGATTCGTCGAATTCAAGGAAGAGTTTTTAGCTCGTTATAAT
>CAYMKG010000044.1:2136-8213 GCA_964391145.1 uncultured Planctomycetales bacterium | reverse complement strand
TATTAAATTCTGCTTGAAATCTCCCCCATTCCTTGGGCCTTTTATTCAAATATGCCTCAATTTCCTGAACTCTTTTTAAATAATGCTTTATCGAATTTCTGAGAGGAGATAATTCAATTCTTTTAATTTCTAAATCTAAATGCGCCATACTTACCTCAAAACCTCTTTCACTCTATCCACCAACTCCGAAATATCAAACGGCTTATAAATGTATGCTATAGGTTTCAGGGCGGTTGCCCTTTGCTTGATGCTCTTATCGGCGTAGCCGGTAATGAAGATGGTAGGAATTTTACTTACTTTTCTACTCTCTAAATTCTCAAAGATTGACTGTACCGTATCAACCCCATTTATCCCCGGCATTCTGATATCTGCGATTATTAAATCAAAATTTTCCTCTTCTGCCATCACAATCGCATCCTGCCCGTTTTTTGCAACATAAATCAAAAAGCCGTTCTTTTCTAATAACTTCCTGAGCGATTTAATAATTAATTCTTCGTCATCAATCACCAGAATTTTCTTAGCCATTTGCCTGTGTCTCCCTTTTATTTTGCGCTTGTTTTATCAACTTTAACAAAATAATCACCTTAGCAAAAACTGGACATTCACTGCTGCCAATCTCTTCTGCTCTCTAATAGTTTTTTTATCTATAATATATTTCAAATTTAAGCTGACAAATTTTACATAATCGTCCATAGATAAGCATCTGGCAGCTGGATGAGACTCTTTTATAATGGGTAGCTTGAGATTTTTCATCATTAACTCTTTAAACCTTTTCTAATATTTTATGATAAAGCTCTTCCGTGCCATATTTTAGGCACAGGTTTTTAAATTCATCGCCTCCTGCGTCTATTTTATTGATTTTAATCAATTCGATAATATCCGTAATGTCTTTATATTCACGAATTTTTGGATTATACTTTATTGCATGTAAATTAAGGGCGATTAAATGAAGCAGGCAAGGAACTATAAATTTTCTTCCGGCAATACTAATCTGTTTTCCTTCTCTGATAATTTTATCCAGCGTTTCTCTATCTACAAACATAAAGTCAATGTCCATCAAATAAGACTTTTCATTGATAAGTCTATCAAATACTTCCTGGGAATAATCCTGTTTAAAACCTTCTTCTTCCAATAAACTTAGTATTTTATCGTAGTCATTCTTCGTAATCAAAAAATCTACATCTGCAGTTTGGCGCGTTACCTTATAATAATTAACTGCAAACCCCCCAATTAAACATAAGGATATGTTCTTTGAGTTACATACCGACGAAATGAGATGGAAAACGGTTGGATATTTCATTTTCAATCAGACCTTACTATTAGCTATTTTTCTTTCTTTTGCCTTAGGGAGTTGAATGGTGAATATGGAACCTTTGTTAGGTTCGGATTTCACAGTAATAAGGCCGTTGTGCTTCTCTACGATAGACTGGCAGATGGAAAGGCCAAGCCCTGTGCCTTTTCCAACCTCTTTTGTAGTGAAAAAGGGGTCGAATATCTTTGGAATCGCCTCTTGCGGTATTCCTATGCCTTCGTCTTTTATTTCTATTCTTATCCATTCGCCGCTTTTTGAAAGCGATATCTTAATATTGCCGCTTTTTTTTATCTGTTTGATGGCGTCCCTGGCGTTTAAGACTATGTTGGTTATAACCTGCTCCAATTCGTTTCGATTACCCATAACTGAATAGTCATTTTCTTTTGCATCGACAATTATCTTTATATTGTCTTGTGCTAATTGATATTCAAGGAACGAAACTACACTTTTAATAACCTTTAACAAATTCAGTTCGTATATTTCGGCGGTTTCCAGGGGTTTTTTAGCGTAGGCCATTAATTTCTGAACAATCGTCCGGCAGCGCTTGGTTGCTTCCTCAATTAACTCAAGCGATTCTTTAGAATCGACATCAAGGGAATTATTTAAAGCCAAAAGCATTTGAACGTTTGTTAAAATTGCGGTAAGCGGATTATTTATTTCATGGGCCACACCGCCTGCTAATGTGCCCACTGTAGCCATTTTTTCTGCCTGGATGAGTTGTCTTTGCACCTCTACTAATTCCTTTGTCCTCTGTTTGACCTGCTCCTCTATATTTTCGTAGAGCAAAGCATTCTCGATAGCCAGGGCGGCCTGGTTTGCCAAAATCGAAAAGGTATTTAAATCTTCGGATGTATAAAATCCTCCGGAACGCTTATTTCCCAGGACGAGGAAACCTAATAGCTTATCTTTAAGAAGTCCGGGCACGATTACCGCAGCGTTTAAAAAATCCATCTGTTGAGTTAGTTCTTTAAAAACAAGTTTGGAGCCGTTTTGAGTCTCACGGATAATTTCTTCATAGACCAGAGGTTCTTTTTCATTCTCTAGCCAGCGGATTAAAGGATTTTCTTTATTTAGTGAAACTGCCTGGTTTCTTTTCAGATTTCGGCCTGCTCTTAAGAGAAACTGGTCAGATTTATCATCGTATAAATATATAGACGAATGTGAAATACGCACAGTTTTGGTAACGGTATGCGTAATTAATCTCAGCAATCTCTTCAGGTTGCGGATTCGAGTCAATTCTCTTACTGCTTGTTTCAAAGTATCCTGATAGCGACGCTGTTCTCGCAAAAGGATTGCCTCAGTTCTCTTCTCAAGAAAGATATAAACATACGGGCCTGCGGTGGCTAAAGCCGCCATCAGAATTAGAGGACCAACCCACCAATTTGCACCCAAAAACTCTATTAACCAGGACTTACCCCAAACCGCCAAAAGAAACGGAATTCCTAAAACCAGCGTATAAACCGCAACAAAAACCCCTGTGCGAGTTATTGTAACAGTGACGTCCATTAAGCGGTAGCGGAAAATAGCATAAGCAATAAGTCCTGTGTAGCCGATAAGAAAGAGGTCGTGGGGAAATGGCTCTCTATTAAAATATGCTGCGCCGAAATGGAGAGCACCGCTTAAAAAACCAAAAATAAATGATAATAATATAAATTTTAATTGGTTTCTGTAGTAGCCACTTGCAGCCTTAAAGGTATAAAAAATTGTTCTTATTACATAGAAAAAAATTAAAGCAAATATGCTAACAAAATATGTATATAATGGGCCAGGAACTACTGAGAAGTAAGGAGCAAAGCGGTTTACTCCCTTAAGAAAAAGCGGACTAAAACTAAAGAGAAGCAGGGGAACAGAAAGAACGTAACTTGAAATCAATATCCATCTTTCTTTTTTAAACCATTTTTCTTTTATTACCGATAAAACGAATTGCAGCCAGGCAGGTGCAGTAAAGATTGCGGGAATATAAATTAATCTGGCAAAAAATAAGGCAGAGGTCTTATCAGGAGCTATACTTATTGCAAAAGGGAATAGAGTCCATAAACCGGTGAGTATGCTTGCGATTGCAAAGTACCTGCATTTCTTATCCCTGTATCTTTTTACTAAAACAAAAATTCCTGAAGTCAAGCAGAATATGGAAGCAATCAAGGAAGAAAAAGAATAAATATTCATTACCTACTCCCCATTTTAACTTTATCACTATTGCGAGCTTCTCTTATCTTCTCTATTACTGAGTCGCCGAGTAATCTGTCTCCCCAATAAAAATCTGAAACCTCAAAGCCGTGTTTTAAGCCTAAACTTCTTATCTCCTTCATTTTCTCTGGAGTAATATTTCCCCTGCCGAAACTGTAGTTTTCAAAGCGCTTCTCCAGGGCAAGGATTATGCCTTCGGCGAAACAACCATAGATTGTCTGAGGGGAAGGCAAACCAATGTCTATAGGAAACGAAATAGGCGTTGGAGATTTCGCTAATCCGCCTGAGAAGATGAAGATATCCTGCCTGGTTGTAGGTGTATAGGAAATATTTTTGGGGTATCCCACGTCGCAGATTATTGAGCCTGGTTTAAACCAGTCAATTTTAAGAATGGCAGAGGTAGCGCTGGCCGCAGCAATAATGATATCCGCGTCCTTTACTGCAGATTGGTTGTCGGTGGTGGCTATAATGCGGGCCTTGCGCTTTTTCTTCAGCTCGGCTCTTAAATGACGAAGATGTTGTTTTGTCCGCCCGGTAATGGTTAACTGGTTAACTATTTCAGCCAATACCCTTGCGCAGGCGCTTCCAATATCTCCTGTACCTCCTACGATAGCTGCTTTAGCCGAGGCAAGCTCCAGATTTAGGATTTGGGCAGCCTTAAGAACCCCCTCTATCGCCATCGCGGCGGTAAAGGTGTTTCCGGTTGTAACCGGTACGTCTATTTCTTTGGCAATCTCGTGCCCTATCCTTTCAGCCACCATTGAGGTGAACCCTCCCAGTGTCACAATTCCCACACCGTGCTTTTCGGCAATCTTGCAGGCTCTTACAACTTTGGAAAACACAGTCCAAACATCTTTTTCTATCATATCGGGTATAAATGTAGCTACAATAAAACATCCGTTAGCCGCTTCGCCGGTTTTGGATTTAAAATCTAAAATATCGTAGAGTTTAAATGAAGGGGTAATGTGAAAAATCTGGCTTAAAAATTCCCGCGAGGGCATTTTGAAATTCGGATTCAACATTCTTAGACATTTCTCCAAGTGGTAGAAGTTATATAAATGCCCGATAATTCCGAAGCCGGCTATTTTCTCAATCTCGCCTCGTTTATAACTCTCGTATCTGGCGGAGATTATTCGGCGCTCCAGCGATTCTAATATTGCTTCGAAATTTCTCATCAGCAGCTTCTTAACATAGGTTTCTGCAAAGCTTCTGATTGCTGGTATACCCACTCTTAAAGAAGCATTAACCGTTACTGATGTTCCTTCCGAAAGGTCCTGGAATTTCCATTCGCCTCTAAACTCCTCCAAATCGCCCTCGATAGCCTTAAAATAAATAGCATCTTGATTAAGAGCGAGTTTTTCTTCCTCAACCCAGTTTACCGGAACATTGTCAACTTGAATTTTCCATTTAGTTTTAATTGTATTATGAGTTTTTTGTATAACTGATGCCTCTTTAACGTTAGGCATATATTCCGGAAATTTCCAGACTTTAGTAACAAGCCGAATCACTCTCCATTTTTGTGCCGGTATAACTCTGTTAACGCTTATATTAACAAGATTGCTATCCTGCATCTATCAATTCCTTAATTACGTTTCGGATTTTAAAAATTCCTTCTTGTAAATATAAATCATCGATGCCTTCCTCAAATGACTTTAATAAATATATCGGCTCGCCTATCTTTACTTTGATGGGTAGAAACTTCGGGAATTTAGCTCTTATTGGAAGTGCTTCAAAGGAGCCTAAAATGGCACACGGAACAATCGGTCTTCCGGTTTTAAGAGCTAAAAGCGCTGCTCCCTTTTTGAATTCTCTTAATTTGCCGTCTCGGGTGCATCCTCCTTCGGGAAATAGACCAACAATCTCATCCTTCATTAGATAGGCAATTGCCTTTTTGGATGAACCTCCCGTTGGCAAAGCCTCTAACTTGCTTAATGCCCATTTTAGCCAAGGTATTCGATAAAGGAACCTGGAAGATATGCAGTGGATTTTTTTGGGGATTGCGGCAGCGATAACAAAGGGGTCTAAAAAGCTGGCGTGGTTGGAAATTACTATAAAATTACTTTTTTTGGGCAAATTGTCTAAGCCTTGCACATTGAGTTTAAAAAACAATTTCAATATTATCCAGGCCCCCGTTCTAAATATCCGATACCACATCTTTTAGATGACGCCTGAAGCAATTACTTTAAGGCTATTTCTAAACGGTAATAAATTATGGCGAGGACTCTTCCTCGATAACCGCCAAAACTTCGCCGACTTTTACAGCCTCTCCTTCGTTTAATAATATCTGCTTTAATGTGCCCGAACAAGGGCTGGGAAGGTTAAATGTGGCCTTATCCGTGGCTAATTCGACCAGGTCTTCTCCTTCCTTTACGCTGTCACCTACCTTAAAGTACCAGAAAGTTATGTTAGCGCCTTCAATTCCTTCGCCCAGTTCCGGCAAAACTACTTGCTTCATGCCATCTCCTTGTTAAAACTCTTTTAACTTTATCGAATCTTACCTCTTGGTTTAAAATGCCTTCCATCGATGTCATTATTATATCCATGCCACAAGGCCTAATCAAGGAAAAATTGGCCAAAT
>CAYMKG010000044.1:0-2036 GCA_964391145.1 uncultured Planctomycetales bacterium | reverse complement strand
TTCGGTTGCTTTTGGCCCGATAATTGACGCTCCGAGGATGTCGCCGGTATTCTTATCAGAAACTATTTTAATGAACCCTTCCGCCTCATCCATAATCCGGGCCATACCTGAACCAAGGAAATCAAATTTATTTATCTTTGGCTCAATGCCGTTTTCTTTGGTTTCTTGCTCCGTAATTCCGACGCTGGCCACCTCGGGCATGGTAAATATGCAATTAGGAATCAGCCGGGAATCTATTTGTTTCAGCCGGCTTGATCTGGCGATATTTTTTGCTGCAATTCTGCCTTGGTAAGCGGCAGCGTGCGCCAGCTGTTTGCCTCCGGCACAGTCTCCCGCAGCGAAAATATTGGGGACGGTGGTATTCATATGTTCGTCGGTTATGATTTTCGCGCTAGCAAGCTTAAATTTCTGCGTTTGAACCCCGGCCTTGTTTAAATCCAGGCCTTCCAATTCAGGAGCCCTTCCCACACATTGAAGTGCCAATTCATATTCTTCTAAATTCATTGTTCTGACATCCGTATTTACATATATTTTTATACCCCTTTTTTTAAAAATACCCTCCAATCTTTTCGCTATTTCTTTGTCTTCCTGAGGTAGAATATGCGGCATCAACTCAACAATGGTAACATCGGTTCCCAGAATGGAAAATAAGCTGGCAAACTCGCATCCGATTATCCCGCCTCCGATAATCAAAAGCGATTCCGGAATAACGTTCAAATTAAGAATATCATCGCTTGAAACAATCTTTTTTCCGTCGAATTTTAAATCCGGCAATTGAAGTGGTCTCGAGCCGGAGGCGATAATAATATGCTTTGCTTTAACTTTATCCTCGCCGATGATTAGCTCTTCATTAGAGCTGAATCGAGCTTCGCCCTTTAGAAGGCGAATATCTCTAAGCATAAACTCTATGCCTTTGCCGAGCTGACCGACAATCGCCTCTTTTCTTTTTTGTATTTCCGGAAGGTTTATTTTTGAGTCGGTTATCTCTATGCCGAATTTAGCTGATTTTTGGGACAGGGAGTAGACTTTTGCCGATTGGATTAATGCCTTGGTGGGAATGCATCCGCGGTTAAGGCAGATTCCGCCGATTTTATCCTTCTCAATTAAAGCTACCTTAAGCCCATACTTTTTCGCCTCTAATGCTGCATTGAATCCTGCCCATCCTGCCCCAATAACGGCGAGGTCATACATAATAAATCCAAAATTTTCCAGCCTTACGGGCTTTTAGTTTAGCTTGCGGCACTAATTGCGGAAATTTGTTGTTTAACAGATTCAGCAGACTTTAAAAAGGCTGCCTTCTCTTCTTCGTTTAACTCTAACTCTATTACTTCTTCAATGCCTTTTTTCTCTAAGCGGCAAGGCAGACCGATGCAAAGGTCTCTTAATTCGTATTTGCCGTTAAGAAAGACAGATACGGGTAAAATGCGTTTTTCATCTTTCGCAATGACTTTTACTAATTCCGCAATTGCGGCTGAAGGCGCGAAATAGGCGCTGCCGCTGCCTAATTTAGAGACAATCTCCGCTCCCCGGTTTACGGTTCTTTCAAAAAGTTGGTTTATTTTTTCTTTATCCAGCTGGCCCTCCAGAGGTAATCCTTTGACTTTGGTGTGCCGGCTCAACGGCAACATTCCTTTTCCGTGGCTGCCGATAATGCAGGGCTCTATTTCTTCTACCTTTACGTTTAATTCCTCGGCAATGAGATTCGCCAAACGAGTGGCATCCAGCGACAAACCCATACCTAAAATTCGGGATGGCGGCAAGCCCGTTTCTTTTAAGACTAGATAAGTCATTGCATCCAGGGGATTTGTGACCACTATCACAACGGCTTCCGGGCACAACCGTTTAATTTCTTGGCATATACCTTTGATAATCCGGCCGTTCTTCTGCCCTAACTCTTCCCTGGTCATTCCGGGTTTTCTGGGAAACCCCGCGGTAATTACAAGAATGTTTGAGCCGGCTATCCGGTTTATATCATCTGTTCCTTGGATTCGTGAATTTCTTTTGAATATAAACCGCGCGTCGCTGATATCCAACGC
>CAYMKG010000043.1:4375-8364 GCA_964391145.1 uncultured Planctomycetales bacterium | reverse complement strand
TCGGGCATAGTTAAAACCGGCAATAGCGTAATCGAGCCTGGCTTGTTTTTAATTCTTCCTGCTCGCTCATAGATAGTTGCCAAATCTGTATAGAGGTAGCCTGGATAGCCTCGCCTCCCCGGAATTTCCTTTCGCGCCGCTGAGACCTGACGCAGACTTTCACAATACAAGGTCATATCAATGAGGATAACTAATACATGCATATTCAGACTAAAAGCAAGGTATTCAGCCGCAGTTAGAGCAAGGCGAGGAGTAGAAATACGCTCAACTGCCGGCTCATCAGCCAGATTTACAAACAGCACTGCCCGCTCAATTGCTCCTGTATTTTTAAAATCGCTGATAAAGAAATTTGCCTCTTCAAAAGTAATCCCCATTGCTCCAAATACAACCGCAAACTTCTCCTCTTTTCCTAATACCTTTGACTGACGGGCAATCTGAGCTGCTAAGCGCACATGAGGAAGCCCGGAGGCGGAAAATATAGGAAGCTTCTGCCCCCTGACCAGAGGATTCATCCCGTCAATAGCAGAGACTCCTGTCTGAATAAAATCTGTTGGATAATCGCGCGCCGAAGGATTGATTGGGCTGCCGTTTATATCCAGATACTCCCGGGCAATAATTTGAGGGCCACCGTCGCGCGGCCGGCCGGCTCCATCGAAAATTCTGCCCACCAAATCCGGGCATACGCCCAGTTCCTGGGTCTTGCCCAAAAACCTAACTTTTGTTTTCGCCACATCCAGGCCGGTTGTCCCCTCGAAAATCTGGACCAACGCCCTATCTGAGGAAATATCCAGAACTCTACCGCGGCGGATTACGCCGTCGCCAGATTCAATCTCAGCTAATTCCGCAAATTTCACATTGACTGTCTTCTCAACCACTACTATCGGCCCGGAAATGCTGGAAACAGTTAAATATTCCCTATACATCCTTAACCTCTAATCATCTTCTCAATCTCGTCAAATTCTTCAAGTTTATCCTCAGGAATGTACTTTGCTCGAGCTATCTTCTGGCGCGCAGGTAACTGGAGAACGTCCTTTAAGGTCTTGTCCTCTTTTAATATCTGTTCTGCTTTACGGTAAAAATCAATAATTAACTTGAGCATCCGGTACTGTTTTACGACTGGGGTATAGGTATCCACCTCGTGGAATGCGTTCTGGTGCAGAAAATCCTCGCGAATCATACGGGCAGTCTCCAGAATCAAGCGGTCGGATAAGGAAAGGGTTTCCACCCCGACCAGGCGGGCGATTTCCATCAGCTCTGATTCCTGTTCCAATAGCTTCATTGCCTCGGTTCTCAATCGAATGTATTGCTCAGAGATATTTTCAGTTAGGAATTTTTTAATATTCTCGTGGTAAAGGGAGTAACTATTCAACCAATTAACTGCGGGAAAATGTCGGCTGCTGGCTAATTTATCATCCAATCCCCAGAAGACCTTTACAACCCTTAAGGTATTCTGAACAACGGGGTCGGATAAATCTCCTCCCGGAGGAGAAACCGCACCCATAACCGTCAATGTGCCACAGCGCTGGTTACTCCCCAAGCAAACTACCTTGCCGGCGCGTTCATAAAACTCGGCCAGGCGAGTGGCCAGATATGCAGGATAACCCTCCTCACCTGGCATCTCCTCAAGTCTTCCGGAAATCTCCCTTAATGCCTCAGCCCACCTTGAGGTGGAATCAGCCATTAAAGCAACAGAATAACCCATATCGCGGAAATATTCGCCAATAGTAATCCCCGTGTAAATTGATGCCTCTCTTGCCGCAACCGGCATATTGGAAGCATTAGCAATAACTACTGTTTTCTCCATTAAGGGCCTACCTGTCCTTGGGTCTTTTAGTTTGGGCAGACTCAGAAGTAAATCACAAACCTCATTGCCTCTCTCCCCGCAGGCGATATAAACAATCACATCTGCGTCTGCCCATTTGGCTGCCGTGTGCAGAAAAACAGTCTTACCGCTTCCAAACGGCCCGGGGATGCAGGCTGTTCCACCTTTGGCTACAGGAAACAAGGTATCAATCACTCTCTGACCGGTAATCAGTGGTTCATTAGGTGTAAGTCTTTCTTTTACAGACCGCGGCTTTCTTACCGGCCAGCGTTGGACCATTTTAATCTCAAAAACCTTACCCGAGTTTTCAATTTTGGCCACAACATCATCGATTTTAAAATCGCCTTCCTGAATCTGAACTACCTTTCCGCTAATCTGCCAGGGGAGAAGAATCTTGTGTTTAATTAAACCGGTCTCCTCTACTTCTCCAAGGATGTCTCCGCTGACAAGCTCTTGACCTACCTTAACCTGAGGCTTAAAATGCCAAAGCCTTTGTCGGTCCAGGGCAGGGAGCTCAACCCCACGCTGAATGTAATCGCCTCGTTCCTCTCGAATCAATTCCAAAGGCCGCTGGATACCGTCGTAAATCATTGAAACCAATCCAGGACCAAGCTCTATGCTCAAAGGCTCATTGGCCAAATATACCGGCTCTCCAGGGCCGATTCCGGTAGTATCTTCGTAAGTCTGAATAAAGGCCTCTTCTCCTTTTAACTCAATTATCTCGCCAATGAGCCTCTCCTGAGAAACATAAACCACATCAAACATTCGCGCTCCCCCGCAGCCCGAGGCTACCACCAATGGCCCGCTTACTCTGATTATCCTTGGCTCTTTCATCGCTAAGAACCTTTCTGTATCGACTCTATTGATTCGCTGCCGATTGCCCGAATAACTATTTCCTTAAGAGATTCTGCGCTTTGACCAAAATCCCTTCGATAGTCAGGAACGACTACAATTGCCGGATATATTCTTTCTTCTAATTCCCTGATTTTTTCGCTAATCTTGAGCGCGTATCTCTCCAGTATAAAGCAGAGGCTAAAATTGCCTTGCACTACTTCATCTAGACTCAAAGTAATTGCCTCTGTTTTATCTTCCGGAGAAAACACCTGAAATCCTGCCGCAGCGAAACCTTCGACTAAATCCCTATCTCCTATTATCGCAATCTTATTTTCAATCATTGAATTAATGCCAACAATATCTCCCTGGGCAGCTGATTGATCCTTCCCAAAATCACCCAGCGCAATAACCTTATCTCATTCAATTTAGCAAAATAGTAACTTATAATCGGCTCGGGACCGAAGGTAATATACTTTGCGCCGGACAAGAATTTCAATATAAAAGCTGACTTTAGTTTCTCAAGCGAAAGATAAGAATTCTCTTTTTGCTTTGCCTGACTCACTTTTCGGGCAATGTCGCCATAATCGCCGGGGATAAAATCAGCTGTTTTATCGCTGAGATTAAGTCTTAAATAGGTACTTAAGTCATTAAGTTTTACCATATGTATCAGAAGATTCTCGAGAAATTCCAATTTAACCTTGCTTACCTTATCTTTTGCCAAAACCAAATCTTCGCTCAAGCTAAATAAGGCGCTGGTTAATTGCTCGTCGTCTAAAAGCCGCAAGACTATATCGTTCAGCTGATTAACTTGTTCATTTAAGAATAACTCTAAATCGCGGGAATTTCTAATCTTTTTTATTGCCTCCTGATGGAGGAATTCTGAAATAATGTTTAAAGCCTCATCTAAAGAATCTGCCTCAATGGCGTTGCGAAAAATAGCTTCGGGAATCAACCTGGCTTCAAGGGCTCGCACACAACCAACGGCATATGCGTAATCGTATTTACTCTTCATTGTTTCCCAAAAAGCATCTCAGCAACCCTGGCTTCATAAGCGGGGCGCAATGTCTTTAAGTAAATCTCCGGCTCAAGAGCCTCCCGCTTTTCTTTCTCGGGCAGAACAACGGTCTTCTCCGCCTTTGCTAAATCGAAAATCTTTGGGTCGGAGAAAACCTTATTGAGCATCATTTGTTTGGCAGAAAGAATTTCCTTTTTGGCTTGCAGGCGCGCAAGGGTAGTTATGCGCAATGCCTCCTGCTGGCCGGAATTTTTCTTCTCCAAAATTATCTCTTGCGCAATCCTCTCGGCTTTGGCCTCTGCATCTTTGCGAATCTGC
>CAYMKG010000043.1:0-4275 GCA_964391145.1 uncultured Planctomycetales bacterium | reverse complement strand
TAAGTCTCAACCAATGCAGCCATAATAACCGGCTTCATAAAATCCTTGGGCTGCTTTGCCACCATCATAGCTCCGGCAGCACAGACCTTACCTTGATGAATTCCAGAAATAAGTCCGGTTATTGCGATGGGAAGGCAAGCGCCAAATACGGCCAAGCCTTGATGCAGAGTAACCGGAGGTATCTCGCCTGCCAGGAGCCCCAATTTTACAATAACAAGAAAAGCCGCCAGGAATCCATAAACACCCTGGGTTCCGGGCAATGCTACTAATAAAAGTAAACTTCCGAATTTATCTGGATCCTCACTCATCACCCCGCCTGAGGCCTGCCCGGCTAATCCCACGCCAATACTTGAGCCACATCCGGCTAAGAATGCAGCCAGGGCTGCGCCCAAAATTCCAAAAACTAATCCCCATTCCATAGTCTTTGCCTCCTCTTATGTATAAATTCTTTCTTTCTTAAACGGGCGAAAGGGCCTTCCGCCGCTGACAAAGAATTTACCGAAGAATTCAACGAATTGTAAACGCGCTGAATGTACAAATCCGCTTAAAGTGCTGATTGCCAGATTAAACAAATGGCCGAGAACCAAAACCATAAGCATAACTATACCACCAATCAAAGGAATATTCAATGCCTGGCGGCTTAAGATGTTAACCACCATAGCTATAACCGATGTAGAAAGGCCCAGAGCGAGCAGGCGGGAGTAAGATACTATATCAGCAAAATGCCTTGATATGTCGTAAAGGCTGTAGAACCCTGCGCCAATGCGAGCAAAAATATTACGGCTGCGGTGGTGGCTGAATAAAACGATTGAAATGGTGGCCGCCAAAGCAATAATTTTGCCCCAATTAATCTTCATAACTATCAATGCTAACGAGGGTAAAAGCAAAAACCAGGCCAATCTTACCAAAAAGGCATCGATGAACTGCTTCTGCTTTAAATCCTGCGCCATCTTAATCAATAGCCCGAATTCAACCTGAATAAAGCCGACAACCAATGAAATTATTAAAAAGATTAACGGATTTTTCATCGGGTCAAAAAGCATCAATCGTTTAACCGGAACGCCAAACCACCCGCCCATTAAACTACCCAGGACAATCGTTGAAATTCCACACAAAAGAAATAGGTTTATGATTTTTCTGGCCGGCCTGGTAAGCTTCAACTTCCTCAGTATAATAAAAGCGACAATCGCAATAATTAATCCATAGCCGGCATCGGTCAGACATAGGCCGAAGGCGATAAAGAAAAACGGTGCTAAAAACGGGGTAGGGTCAACCGAATATCTTGCCGGCATTCCGTAAAGAGAGGTTATAATTTCAAACGGCTCAACATACCGTTTATTTTCTAAATCCACCGGTACATCTTCGGAAGGCAAAGCCGGACGACTGAATATTGCTAAAGATGGAAAATCTTTCATCCTGGCCTCCAATCCAGATAAGTCCCGTGCTCTTACCCATCCCTCAAGCAGAAATGCCTCCTGGGTTGAGCCTAAATTTCCAAAAGCCAAGAGGCGGTTGCGCAAATTAAAGTAATAATCGTATAGCCCCATCAGCAGTATCTTCTGAGGAAGTAATTTTCGCATCTTATCTTTTATCTTATCCACTTCTACTCTTAATCGGTTAAGTTCCTGCTTAAGCAAATCCAGGCACTGTCTGAATGTAAGGCGCATGAATTCTTCCTTCTTAAGCGACTCGGGAAGATGAAAAAAATTGAAATTATGTTGTTGTAGCAACTCTTTAATATTTTCCTCGTTCTCAAGGTGAAAAATTACCATTAAATAGCGCTGTTTTTTCACCTGGCTTACTGTATCTAAAAACACGGGGAGTTTTTTATTCTCAATCTCCTCGCTGAATTTAATATAATCGGTATTATTAATATCGCCCAGAAAAACATGAGTGTATCTTGCAGTAAATAAATCCTGAATGGCAATATTAACTCCCCTCCAGGGCATAAGTAACGCGAAATTAGAGTTAGTTTTTCTTATCTGATTTTCCAGCTGCTTTATTTTTGCTTCGTTTTCTTTGATTTCAGTTAATATCTTTTGATACGCTCCATCCCTTACCGCATCCTGGATTGCTTCTGGCTTAATTATGGGATAGGCTTTAAAAAGGAAGCGGAGCAACCCGGCTTTTTTTACTTCATAAAGGCCGAGATTGTCTATTGCCTCCTTTAAAGAGCGAAGGCGATTTTCTAAATCTGAAGATTCTTCCGGCGTAGATTGAGTTGGAAGCAATGCCTGGCTAACCCTGGTAATCTCAACTATTCCCGAATCCTGCAAATGGCCAAGAACCGCTTCCTGATTCCTCTTATGCCCTAATATCTGGATTTTTTTAATCTGTGCGATAGCCATAACTACTTGTTATTTCCGACTAATTTCCTCGCTTAGCCAATCTACAGCCCGGGATAAATTTTTTGTCGCCGATTCTTCTAATTGCGAAATTTTATTTCGAGTTGCTTCTTCGATTTCGGCTCTTTCCTTTTGCGCCTGAGCGACAATCTCCTGCGCAGCCTGCTTGCCCTCTGCCTGCGCCTGTTTTGTCTTATTTTCAATATATTCTGCTGCCTGCTTTTTAGCCTGCTTAATAATCTCTTGAGCCTTTTGCCTTGCTTGTTTCGCTATCTCTTCAGCCTGACTCTCAGCTTGCTTAATCTTGTTTATCGCATCTTGCGCTAACATATCTGATTGAGTATCTCCTTAACGACAGTTAAAGGGTTTTTTGCTTGAATAACCGGGCGACCGATGACTAAATAATCGCTGCCGGAAAGCGCTGCTTGAGCAGGAGTAGCTGTGCGCTTTTGGTCAGAACGGACACCTTTTTCAAGCCGGATCCCCGGAGTAACAATGATAAAATCTTTGCCTAAGTTACTGCGCAATAACCGCGCCTCCTGAGGCGAAGCAACGATACCGTCTAATCCGTATTTTTTTGCCAAACGAGACTGCTCTAATACGGTCTTTTTAACCTTACTGTTTGCCTTCTGACTAGTCAAAACAGTAATACCCAAAACTAAGGGTTTTTTAATCCCTAACTTTTTGGCCTGTTCCTTTGCGGAGTTGGCTGCAGCCCTAAGCATTTCCTTTCCACCCTGGACGTGAACATCCAACATAAAAACCCTTAACTTGATAGCCTGACGCACTGCATTTGCTACGGTATTTGGTATGTCGTGAAATTTTAAATCGAGGAAGACGCGCCCACCTTTTCTTCTAACTAAATCAACAGCTTTTGGGCCGGCAGCGGTAAACAGCTGAGCTCCAACTTTAAAAATTTTAACAGTAGGATAAAGTAAATCGACCAGGCGCCTTGCCTCTTCTAAACTATCTACATCTAAGGCAACGATTAGTTGCGTTGTGCGCTGTGCGCTGTGCGTTGTGCGTCTCATATCTTTAAAGCACCGATAAGCTTTCTTATATCCTTGATTTTATGCTTTATTAAATATTGTTTTACTCCTCTGATAATTTCTATACTTGCCTTTGGATTAACGAAATTTGCTGTGCCTACCTCTACTGCCGTTGCTCCCGTAAGGATAAACTCCAAAGCATCCTGAGCATTCATAATCCCGCCGATTCCGATTATCGGTAACTTAATCTCCTTAGCCACCTGGTGAACCATGTAAAGGGCAACTGGCTTTATTGCCGGTCCGCTTAAGCCGCCGAAGATGCTGGCTAAATGCGGTGCTTTCTTTTTTAAATTTACGCTCATGCCGTAAACCGTGTTAATTAAACTTAAGGCATCGCATCCTGCTTCATAAGCAGACCTGGCAACCCGAACTATGTCTGTAACATTGGGGGAAAGCTTTGCAATCAGGGTCTTTTTAGTGTTCTTTCGCGCTGCCTTTACTGTCTGATAAGTAACCCTGGGGTCTTGGGCAATTAATTTAGTTCGTAGTTTATAGTTCGTAGTTCGTAGTTTTTTTCTATGAACTATGAACTTTGAACTATGAACTCTAATATTTGGGCAAGAGAGATTCAACTCAATTGCATCCACAGCGTTTTCTCTATCAAGAATCTCTACTAATTTTTTAAATTCTTGCGTTGACTCACCGGCAATGCTGACAATCACCTTTGTGGAAACCTTGGCCAAGTAAGGAATCTTATGCTTAATAAAGCCATCAATGCCTTCGTTCTGCAAGCCAATAGAATTCAGCAAACCGCAGGGTGTCTCAATAGTCCGCGGCATCGGATTTCCCTGACGCGGCGCTAAGGTGACTGTTTTGGTAACGATTGCGCCTAATTTTTCTGGATTGATTAAGCCCCTGAATTCCTCGCCGCAACCGAAGGT
>CAYMKG010000042.1:5690-8790 GCA_964391145.1 uncultured Planctomycetales bacterium | reverse complement strand
TTGGTGAGAAGATAGTCAATCCTGTTAAACAGGTGGGCCAGATTAAAAGGCTTCTCAATATACTCTATCGCTGCTCCTGGCGTATTCTGAACTACCTCGGTTATGCATTTCTCAGCCGATAAAAAAATGATGGGGATATTCTGCGTGTGGAGATTTTTTCTTAACTGCTTGCAGGTTTGAATACCGTTCATCCCTGGCATAGAAACATCGAGAATAATAATATCGGGCTTGCATTCCTCGACTTTCTTCAGCGCTTCTTTTCCGTCTTTAGCCTCTTCAATAATAAACCCTCTCTCTCCAAGTATATAACTTATAACCTCCCTGACATTTTCTTCGTCATCTACGATTAATATCTTTGTGCCTTTCTTTTTTGCCCTCATATGCAGAACCTCCTTTTATATATTCCATTTTGGAATATAAAACAACCAAGTATATCATATAGGCCTGGGAGTGTCAACCGATGAATAAAACAATATATACAAGAAGCCACAGATATATGGTCAGGCAGCTGGTAAGGGCCCGTAAAGAGACGGGGCTCAAGCAAGAGGACGTTGCAAAAAAATTAGGAAGGACTCAGTCCTATATTTCCAAAATAGAATCGGGGCAATGCCGGATTGATGTTATCCAGTTAAAGGAACTGGCGAGTATCTACAAAAAGAGGTTGGATTATTTCATCACATAATTTACATTAGCCCTTCATCCACAAAACTAAAATACTTGTTATCGCCGATAATTATGTGGTCCAGAGCTCTTATTTGAAGAATCTGCCCTGCCTGAACCATTTCCTGCGTAAATACCTTATCCTCCTGGCTGGGCTTAGGGTCCCCTGAGGGATGATTGTGGACGCAGATTATAGACGCAGCAAAATTCTGAACAGCTCTGTGAAAAACCTCTCTGATTATTGGATTTGCCTGATTAACAGTCCCCTCCTCAACTTCTATCAAGTCTATAACCCTATTCTGAGAATCTAAAAGAAAGATTTTAAACACTTCTTTTCTTAAGTCTCTCATCCTCGGCATTAAAACCTTTACCACATCCTCCGATGATTTTATTTTCGGCCTGCACTCTTTAATCTCTTCCTCCCTGAATCTCCTCCCTATTTCAATCGCCGCTTTTATCTGGGCAACCTTGGCAATCCCCAGGCCTTTAAAATCCATCCAATCTGATAATTCTGCTCGGCTCATCTTCCGAAAGGTGTTAAATTTTTTCAAAACTCTCCTGGCCAAATCCACAGCGCTCTGACCTTTTGTGCCGCTGCGAAACAGTATAGCTAAAAGTTCGGAATCGCTTAGATTATGCTCCCCGTAATTAAATAATTTTTCTCTGGGCCGGTCGGATTCGGGCCAGTTTTTTATTGCGTCTGCGTAAGCCTTCTTTGCTTTTTTCATTTTGAAGCCGCCTTTCAATTTTTCTTATTCAAGAGACAAATACATCCCTTTATCATAATAGACGAAGAAGGGGAAGAAATCTCACATCTGATTTTTATCTAAGCTGGGGAGGGAAATTTATTTCTTTGCTCTCTTTTTGGCGTATTCGAAAAGCAGCTCTTTGTAGCGGGGGTCTTTTCTGATGTGTTCGAGGTCGGGGTCTCTCTCCATAAAAGCGAAATCCCGATAGCCCAAACGGATGGCTTTTTTTAAAGCCGAAAGTGCGGACTCGGCCATTTTAAGCAGAGAATAGCTGCAGGCAAGATTATAGTGGACAAGTGGGTCATCCGGTTTTAATCTCACCAGCCTCTTATCTACCTTAAGACCGTCTTCGTAGCGGCCACTTTTGGTGTAGGCATCTCCCAAAGCAACAAGAGCATTTATAAAATCCGGGCGCTTCTTAAGAAGCCTTTCGTAAAATGAAATCTCAAAATCAAGATCTTCTCTTGAAATCATGATTTTACTTTTCTTTTAATAAACCCTCGATGGGTATACCTAAATCCTCAACGATAACCTTGCCGCAATACTCAGGCCCTTGCTCTATCAGAAGTCCTTTTTTCTTTGCCATAAATGTTACTGTTGTATCGGCCCGTATCGCCACACCGTGAATTCTTCCGGTTGTCGCGTCAAGGCCTGAGGGGATATCCACAGCTATTGTTCGGACTCCACTTTTGTTAATCTTAGAAATTGCCTCTTTGAATAATCCTTCGACTTCTCCCTTTAATCCAATACCCAGAAGAGCATCGATAATTATAGAGTAATCCTTAAAATTTATGGATTCAAGAGCCGCTGAATCTTTAATCTCAAATATGCGGTAAGTGATTTTCTTCAAAATGCTCAGGTTGGTCTCTGCTTCGTTTCTTATCTGACCTTGTGGAGCAAGTAGATATACGTCCACATCCCTGTCGCGAACAATCAAGTGGCGGGCGGCAACAAAGCCGTCTCCGGCATTATTGCCTCTGCCGCAAAATACGGCAATGCGTCCGCCGCTATCTTTGCCGACCAAATCTAACGTCACTTCCGCAACCGCCCTGCCGGCATTTTCCATTAACACCAGAGTCTGGATGCCTAAGCGCGCTTTTGCGAATTTATCAACTTCCGCTGCTTGCTGGGCAGTTAAAACGATTTCGCTCATGCGGGTTGTAATCCTCCAGCAAGAGCCAATAAAGAAGCGAGTAACAATACCTGGATAATCCAGCCAATCAGACAGACTCCCACTGCCCGCCAGGTACTCTTATAATCAAGGGCAACCTTTACTGCTATTACCATTGCTATTAGCATCCAGGCAGCGGCAAATGAGAAAATCAGGCGCTGAAGACCTCCGAATATCGCCAAGATTCGAATTAACCCCGGTGCGCTTGAGAAACCGATTGTGCGCAACAGTTCGCCCAAATTAGACTTAGTCTGCGGCTCGGGAAGGAGCTTTGTGCCGATAAAATAAGTAAGGAAGGCCCAGACATACCAGGCAAGCAATCCGATAATAGCACCAACAATTATGCCCGCTACACCGATTTTGGAAATGCTCCCTATGCCCGCAGCAAGCGCCGAGAGCACAACCACAGCCATTGCCTGAGGCAAGGCATTGGTATCTTTTTCCACTTCCTCATAAAGAGCGGTATCCAGCTTAACTGCCCGAATTATCCTCTGCCAAAAAATATTCATCTCCTCCTCCT
>CAYMKG010000042.1:0-5590 GCA_964391145.1 uncultured Planctomycetales bacterium | reverse complement strand
ATAAATAAAAAAGCAAATAAATATATAATCCAGTGAACCTCTTTATACCTTCTGCTGACTAATTTAAACAGCGAATAAGAAATAAATCCGAAAGCAATTCCTTCGGTAATGCTAAAGGTAAATGCCATTGTTGTTAAAGTCAAAAAACACGGAATTGCCTCGGTATAATCTCTCCATTGAATCTTAACTACATTCTTAAGCATAAAGCAACCTACGATGATCAATGCAGGAGCAATTACAGGATAAAGGGTCAATCCTTCCTCGGCCGTATAACCTCCTCCGATCATCTTTACCAGAGGGAAGAAAAATATGGAAAGCAGAAATAACGATGCTGTAACCAAATTACACAAGCCAGTCCTTGCCCCCTGGGAGATGCCGGTTGAGCTCTCGATGTAACTTGTTACGGTTGAGGTTCCCAGACACGTGCCGGCAACTGTGCCTAAGGCGTCGGAAAGAAGCGCTTTCCTTGCTCGAGGAAGCTTGCCTTCCTTAATAAAACCGCCCTCTTCTCCCACGCCAATTAAGGTTCCTACGGTATCAAATAAATCCAGAAAGAACAGAATAAATATAACCGGCAGCATCCTTAAAGTCAGCGCTCCCAGTATGTCCAATTTAAACAACGTCGGGCTAATTTGAGGCGGCAGGCTAACAAATCCGTAAAACTCAACAATTCCCATCAACCAACCAAGAAATGCCGAAATTGCCATTCCAATTAATATCGCGCCCTTTACCCTCTTAATCATCATTATTGAAATTATGATGATTCCAAATATAGAAAGAATTGCTGGCTGACTTCTTATATCACCAAAACCAACCAGGGTTCCTGGATTAGCAACGACAATACCTGACCATTCAAAGCCAATAAGAGCAATTAACAGCCCTATCCCCACGGCAATCGCATTTTTCAATGAATCAGGTACGGCATTTAATAGCATCTCCCGCAGTCCAAAAAAGGCAAGAATCACAAAGATAAAACCGGATATAAAATTGGCGCCCAAGGCAATCTGCCAGGGAATACCTATTGCCAAACAGATTCCAAAAACAAAATAGAAATTATGCCCCATGGCCGGAGCAAGGGCAATGGGGTAATTTGCTAAGAATGCCATCAAAATTGTTGCCAGCGCAGAAGCCAGACAGGTAGCCATCATCACCGAACCAAAATCCATGCCTGCCTGGGACAATATCGCAGGTTGCACGAAGATTATATAAGACATCGTCATAAAGGTTGTGATGCCCCCGATTATCTCTGTGCGTATGTTCGTGCCTGCCTGGGTTAATTTAAATATCCGGTTTAGCATTTTCTTCTGGCATTCCTGCTATATATACAGCCACAGTAATTCTGCCGATATAGATTATATCGCTTGGCAAATTCCATAGCAAGCTTAAAACCATTCTGCTTTTTAAAATCGCTAACTAAAAATTCCGATGGACTTACCGCCCTGCCCAGCTCATTTATTATTTTAGTGCTTTTATGTGGGCTAACGGTAAGCGTAGTGGTAAATTTATTTATGTTCAATTCTCTTGCCTTTTTTTGCGTCTCCTTAAGCCTCATCTTAAAACAGACAGAGCAACGCCGGCCTCCCTCTGGCTCGTTCTCCAGCCCCTTAGTGTTAGCAAACCAGGCGTCTTTATCATAAGCGCCCAGTATTAACTCAAGGCCAAGAATCCGGGCAACCTCCCTGGCAACATCCAGGCGTTTAAGATACTCTTCTTCAGGGTGAATGTTAGGATTATAAAAAAAACCGACCACATCAAAATTCTTTTCTCTAAGCTTGGCCGCCACCGAGCTTGCGCATACTCCGCAGCATATGTGAAGAAGTATCTTTTCCATCACAATTCAATGCCTGATACTCTGTTAGCCAATTTAAAAACTACTCTTTGAACACCGCTAAACCGCAAAAATTCCGCTAAAACGCAAAAATTCTTTGCGCTTTTGCGGTAATTTAGCGTCTTTGCGGTGTCAGGAATGGGTTGAAAAATAGATGTTTTCCTAGTTGTTAAATTACCCATAATACTCTGTACAAAATGCGGTTAGCCAGAGACATCAATCATCTTGCCCGAGCTTGTAAAGAAGCTGCTGCCTAAATGATAAATAAGTTTTGTCTTATCTACATTCCAGGCTTGGTCAAATAAACCCTCTTCTGTCTGGGCATAGATTATCTCGCCGACAAAGAACTTATGGTCGCCAAACTCACGTATATCCCTTAGATAGCATTCAATATTGCCAACGCATTCAGAAATCAAGGGAGTCTTAACCAGGCGATTGGCTTTGCCAGGAGTTAATTTCGTCTGTTTAAATTTGTCCACATCCCTGCCTGAGACGCTGCCGCAGTAAACTACCTTCTCCAGAAGGCTGAGGTCTGGTACGTTTATAATAAACTCCTCGGATTTCTCAATCAGCTCGCCAGAGAAGTGCGTCTTGGCGATGCTGATTCCTACCAAAGGCGGCTTATGGGATAAAGGGGTTTTCCAGGCAAGAGGAATTATATTAACTTTATCCTTGCAAGCACAGGTTACCAGGATTACATTTCCGCTGCTCAAAAGGCGCGTTGCCCTTTGGTGAGGAATTTCTACTTTCATATTAATCACCCTCCTTTTATAAGGCATACTTCCGGATTAAACGAAAGAGGCGCTCTAAAAAAGAGCGAGCTTTTCAGTGACATTGCAAAAGAATCTTTTAACCTCCTCTAAGGTCGAGGCGTATTGGCATTCAGGCAATGCGCTTAAGAAGTTCCTTCCGTAGAATCTGGTTTTGATCCTGGGGTCAAGTAAAGCTACCATCCCGATATCAGACTTCGCCCTAATTAGCCGGCCAAAACCCTGGCGAAGCATAATAATTGCCTGGGGAATCTGATAATGTATGAAGGGGTCTTTGTTTTGCGCGCTAAGCATTTCCATCCTTGCTTCAGTAATCGGGTCGTCAGGCACAGCAAAGGGAAGTTTGGTGATAATCACGCATTCAAGGGCTTTGCCGGGAACATCTACCCCCTGCCAGAAGGTGTTCGTGCCCAGAAGGACAGAGCTACCCCTGGTTTTAAATTTATCTAACAGTTTATAGCGGGGAGCATCTCCCTGCCTTAAGATATTAAAATCCCCCAAATCCTGTTTAAGAACACCGTAAGCCATATCAAGCATCTTATAATTGGTAAATAGCACAAAGGTTCTTCCCTGCATAATCCTTAGGATTTTCTTTATTTCTGCGAATGCCACTCTTTGATAATCCTCAAACTCTCTGCTCGGGTCAGGAAAATTCTGGGGGATATAAACAATAACCTGGTCTTTATAGTTAAATGGTGAATTCAGGAGAAGCTCATTCGCTTCTTCTATACCTAAAGCTCTTTTTATAAACTCAAAATTGCCTTTTGTGCTTAAGGTGGCCGAGGTAAACACAACCAATTTGAATTCATCTAAGACCCTGCGTTTAAACTCTTCTGAGATATCTATAGGCGCGGCGAATAAACTGTATTTAGGCCGCCTTGGCCTGTCTACAATCTCTATCCAGTAGACATAGCCATCCAAGGCCTGATTAATGAGTGCTTCGAGTCCCACGCTTAATTCTCTGGCCCTCGAAATGTATGACTTAATCTGAATTTTATCCTCCTGCTCTTTGACATCATCTAAAGCCTTAGCCAGCAACGAAAGGAGGATTAATAAGGGCTCTTTTAAATGATTAAAAATGAAGTTCGGAGTTCTTATCCTTTGAACCCTCGATTCTTTGCCGAACAAAGATACCAGTTCAGAAAAAAACATTTGGGCAGCAATTCTTATTTCATCCAGGCATTTCTTAATGTCCTCCGCTTTACTTCTATTTATCCTTGCTATCCTGGTTAAAAAACCTTTACCGGATTGAGGATTAAACATTGAATCAAGAAGATTCTTTATCTTAAAATTGGTTACCTCGATTCCTAAATATTCAGTAGCCACATTTTCCAAGGTATGGGCTTCGTCAAAAACTACTGCCTCGAAGTCAGGGAGTACCCTTCCGCCTGAGACAAGATTTGCAAAGAATAAATGGTGGTTAACTACTAAAATGTTGGCTTTATCTTCTTTTAACCTGGCCCTGCGGTAAAAACAGCGATTTCTAAATGAGCATTTCTTTCCCAGACACAGATCGCTTTCCCGGCAAATTTTGTTCCAGGTAGATTCTTTTGGCGCGAAGTCTAAATCTGAATAGAGTCCGGTTTCGGTCTCATCCAGCCACCTGTTTATTTGTTGAATTTCTTGCAATTCTCTCTCCGATTCAAACAGGTCGTAATTGTATCCTTGATTTAATCTTCTTAAACAAATATAATTCTGACCTCCCACGCATAAGGCAAACTTAAAATCAATACCCAATACATGTTCCAGGAGAGGCAAATCCTTATTCACCAGTTGTTCTTGCAACGCCTTGGTATAGGTAGAGACAACTACCTTTTTATCAAACTCCACTGACCATTTAATAAAGGGAATGAGATAAGCCAAACTCTTTCCCACTCCCGTGCCTGCCTCAACCAGAAGATGCCGGTTTAACTGAATCGCCTCTTGTATGGCGCCAGCCATCTGAATCTGTTCTGTGCGATATTCATAATTCCCCAGATGCTTAGCGATTAAACCTTTCTCTCCAAATATATCATTAATGTTCATCTGGATTTTTATTCTTGATAAATTCCCTGATAGCCTAGGTCTGTTTTATTTATTCTCATAAAGATTATCTGGATTATTCTCGCATTCTGCTTAAGCCTTAATCCCCGGGGATTCTCAACCATCAATGCAAATTCACTCTTTCCTCTAAATCCCGCATCCCATACAGCAGTCTGCGTAAAAACTCCCATTCTTAAAAGGGAGCTCCTGGGAAAGGCAAAAGCCACCAGGTCATTGGGCAAATTAATACTCTCATTTGTCCTTATCTTATAAACCCCTCTTTTAAGATTCCACCAGCCGAGTTTATCTTGCTTATCTTCCTTTCTTAAGCAAATCTCCTTTACCTGAGGAATTGCCCTCTCTTTATTGGAAAAATCCAAAGCTCCAGAGCCAACAAATTCAAAAATACCGCCGACAGTAAAATCAAATCCGTTTGGAGTAAGCTGAGCCTCCACATCAATATAACCAGTAATCAGTTCTTCTTCTCTTATCAATCTTTCAATCTCCCGGCGGTTAAGCATCGCTATCTTCTCCATTTCTCATACATTACAATTTCCGAAAGAGCTAACCTGTTCTTATGTACCGGACAAGGCCTGGCTGGATAACCTAAGGTCAGAAGCTCTACCACCCGTATATCTTTGGGAATACTCAAAATCTCTTTAACTTGGTCCTCGTAAAATGCTCCGACCCAACAGGTGCCTAATCCTTCCTCAACCGCTTGAAGCGCCATATGTTCAATGGCAATCGCCACATCAATGGGATAGCATAATTGTCCACAGCTCATAACATGGTTATCGGTCTGGGCACAACAGGCGATTACAACCGGCGCCTCTCCCACAAAAGACTGATTTTTGGCTGCCTTCATAATGCGCTGCCGGGCATCTTTGTTCTGAACCACAACAAATCTCCATTCCTGACGGTTACTTGCCGATGGAGCAAGTCTTGCTGCTTCAAGAATATTATTAAGCTT
>CAYMKG010000041.1:0-8822 GCA_964391145.1 uncultured Planctomycetales bacterium | reverse complement strand
TGGGGACGCGATTAAATACATAGAAGAGAAGGTTGGAAATAAGTAAGTTGTCAGTTCACCCCGCCCTTTTTATAAGAGGGTGGAGGTAAAAGGAAAGAAAGGGCGGGGTTCAAAGTTGACAGTTGACAGTTGCCCCGCATTTAGCGGGGCAAATTTTTACCCCGTTAGAGAAAATTCACGTTAGAGAACAAAGTTCTCTAAGAGTGATTGCTGTTCTCTTTGTCTTTAGGCTACAAGTTTATAACTCTGGTAAGGCGTGGAGAGCGAAGCTGATGAATAGAAGAGTAGTTGTTACGGGTTTAGGCGTGGTTTCTCCGGTGGGAAACGATGTAACTACTTTCTGGAATGCTTTGATTGAGGGCAAATCTGGCATTGATAAAATTACTCTTTTTGATGCCTCGGGTTTTGACAGCCAGATAGCCGGCGAGGTAAAGGGATTTAACCCTGAAGATTATGGCATTGCGCCCCGCGATCTGCGGCGGACAGATAAATTTGTCCAATATGCGATTGCGGCGTCAAAACAGGCCATAGAGGGTGCGGGTTTAGACCTTGGTAAGGAGGATAAAACCCGCATCGGCGTTTTGATAGGTTCGGGCATTGGAAGTTTGCAGGTAATTGAGAGAGAGCATCGGGTTTTGTTAAAAAGCGGTCCCTCCCGCGTTTCTCCTTTCTTGATTCCTATGCTTATAGTAAACGAAGCTTCGGGGTGGGTAGCGATTACTTTCGGATTCAAAGGGCCTAATTCTTGCGTGGCTACGGCCTGCGCTTCGGGAAGCCATGCCATAGGAGATGCTTTTAAGATAATAGAACGAGGCGACGCCGACATAATGGTTACGGGGGGCACGGAGGGCGCTATCACCACAATGGGTGTTGCCGGATTTTGTGCGCTGAAGGCACTTTCCTGCAGAAACGACGAGCCCCAAAGGGCCAGCCGGCCTTTTGACGAACAGAGAGATGGTTTTGTGATGTCTGAAGGAGCGGGGGTAGTTGTTTTAGAGGAGTTAGAGCATGCCAAAAAGCGAAAAGCGGATATTTGCGCTGAGATTATCGGGTATGGCATGTCATGTGACGCTTATCATATAACCGCTCCCGACCCTGACGGGCAGGGAGCTATGCTGGCTATGAGAGCAGCTATCAAGGATGCGGAATTAAACCCCGAAGATATTGATTATATTAACGCCCACGGGACCTCAACGAAACTAAATGACAAGATAGAGACAATGGCGATAAAAAATGCGCTGGGCGCTCATGCAAAGAAAGTAATGGTTAGTTCTACCAAGTCGATGGTCGGTCATCTCTTGGGCGCGGCCGGAGGCGTAGAATTTGTTGTTGCATGTCTTACGGCGAAGAATGACGTTGTTCACCCTACCATAAATTACGAATATCCTGACCCGGAATGCGACCTGGATTATGTCCCCAATGTTGCCCGTCAAGTGAAGGTTTCTGTGGTGATGTCTAATTCCCTGGGCTTTGGAGGACATAATGCCACTCTTGTAGTAAAAAAGTTTAGATAATCATAGGACTGCAGGTTTACGCCTGCAGAATTCCCCATACGCAAGTATGGGGATACGATGATGCCTTATACAATCGCAGAAAAAATATTACTGGCACATACTGATAAGAAACATATAAAGCCAGGCGAATTTATCGAAGCAAAAATAGATTTAGCTCTGGGCAATGACATTACCGCGCCTCTGGCGGTCAAGAAATTTAGAAGCCTGGCCATAAACAGGGTATTCAATCCCAGAAAAATAGTCCTTGTGCCTGACCATTTTGCACCGGCTAAGGATTTAAGGAGCGCCAACCAGTGTAAGATATTGGCTAACTTTGCAAAAGAATTTAGGATAAAGAAATACTTTGAAGTTGGCTATATGGGGATAGAACACGCGTTGCTTCCGGAGATGAAAATGGTTTCTCCGGGAGATTTAGTCATCGGCGCAGATTCGCACACCTGCACTTACGGGGCGATGGGATGTTATTCCACAGGCGTAGGTTCAACGGATTTAGCCCGGGCC
This sequence comes from uncultured Planctomycetales bacterium, assembly GCA_964391145.1. GTDB lineage: Bacteria > Omnitrophota > Gorgyraeia > Gygaellales > JAHJCI01 > CAYMKG01. The sequence goes on along the minus strand of CAYMKG010000041.1, from coordinate 6,807 downwards.
TTTGTCGATGGTAAGTGCTGGTTTAAGGTTCCTGCCTCGGTAAAGTTCGTCTATAAGGGACAGTTAAATAAGTGGGTGGGCGGTAAGGACTTAATTCTCTATACAATTTCGAAAATCGGCGTCGATGGTGCACTATATAGAGCGATGGAGTTTTCTGGAGAGGTTATACGAAATTTAGATATGGATAACAGGCTGACGATGTCCAATATGGCTATTGAGGCAGGGGCGCGTGTCGGGATTATCGAACCAGATGAAGTTACCGAGAGATTCGTTACCCGTTATCCGTTACCCGTTACCCGGAAGCCAAAATTCTATAAGTCTGATAAAGATGCCGCATATGAGAAAATTTATGAGTGGGATGTTTCCAAAATAGAGCCGCTGGTTGCCTGTCCGCATTTACCCAGCAACGTCAAACCGGTAAGCAAATTAAAAAATATCGAACTGAATCAGGTTTTTATCGGCTCCTGTACTAACGGTCGTATTTCCGACTTACGGATAGCCGCGCGGATTTTGAAGGGCCGGAAGGTTAAATCCGGTCTCAGACTTATTGTAATTCCGGCAACGCAAAAAATATATCTACAAGCGGTTCAAGAAGGCCTGGCAGATATCTTTGTTAAGGCAGGAGGGGTATTTTCTACGCCGACTTGCGGGCCATGCCTGGGTGGCCATATGGGAGTATTAGCTATGGGAGAGAAGTGTCTGGCTACTACGAATAGAAATTTTATCGGCCGAATGGGGCACCCTAAGTCTTTTGTCTATTTATCAGGCCCCGCAGTGGCGGCGGCTTCTGCGGTGAAGGGAAGAGTTGCTCATCCGGAAGAAATATAGCATATGGCTTATGGCTTATGGCTTATAATGATAATAGTGGTGATTAGAGGATGATAATAAAAGGCAGGGTTCATAAATTTGGTGACGACGTAAATACCGATGACATTATTGCCGCTAAATATCTTATTTCAACAGATGCCAGGGAATTGGGTATTCATTGTATGCAGACACTCCGGCCGGGCTTTAGCAAAGATGTCAAAACCGGCGATATCATTGTGGCGGGAAAGAACTTTGGCTGCGGCTCATCCAGGGAGCATGCCCCTTTAGCCATAAAGGGCTGCGGCATAAGAGCAGTGGTTGCCAGGAGTTTTGCTGCGATATTTTTTAGAAATGCTATCAATATAGGATTACCCTTTTTGGAGTGCGAAGAGGTGGACAGAATCTCTGAAAAGGATATCCTGGAAATAAATTTAAAAGATGGTATAATTAAGAACTTAACTAATAAAGAGATTTATCGGACTAGTGCCTTTCCCGAATTTTTGCAGAAAATAATAAAAGCCGGAGGATTGATTGAATGGATAAGACGTACAAAATTGCGGTAATTCCCGGAGATGGAACAGGCCCGGAGGTAATCCGGGAGGGAATGAAGGTTCTCAGGGCAGCAGCGGAGAAATTTAACTTTACATATAAGCTTGAGGTTTTTGATTTCGGCGGCGAGCGTTATCTAAAAACAGGAAAAACCCTAACTGATGATGAACTTAAGCAGATGAAGGATTTTTCAGCCATTTATTTGGGGGCAATCGGCCATCCGCAGGTAAAGCCGGGAATACTGGAAAGAGAGGTATTGCTAAAATTACGTTTCGGACTGGATCAATACATTAATTTACGTCCGGTAAAGCTTTATAACCAGCGGTTCTGTCCGCTGAAAGACAAAGGCCCGCAAGATATAGATTTTGTAGTGGTGAGAGAAAATTCGGAAGGATTATATAAGGGTGGGGGCGAATTCCAGAGCAAGGGGACGCCAGAGGAGGTGGCCATACAGATTTCCCATAATACTCGCAAAGGAGTGGAGCGCTGCATCCGCTATGCCTTTGAGTACACTCGTCGCCGTAATAAAAAGAAAAAACTTACCCTTTGTGGCAAAACCAATGTTCTTACTTTCGCATGGGACCTATGGCAGCGGGTGTTCGATGAGGTAGCCAGGGAGTATCCTGATATACAAACCGACTACACCCATGTTGATGCTGCTTGTATGTGGTTCGTTAAAAATCCCGAGTGGTTTGATGTAATCGTAACCGATAACATGTTTGGAGATATTATTACTGATTTAGGGGCGATTATTCAAGGCGGTATGGGTATAGCCGCGGGGGGAAACATTAATCCCGGGGGTGTTTCGATGTTTGAGCCAATCGGGGGTTCTGCTCCTAAGTATACGGGTAAAAATGCAATTAACCCTCTTGCCGGAATTTGCGCGCTTTCAATGATGTTAGAAGATTTGGGAGAAATTCAGGCAGCCAGGGCCGTCGAGGATTCGGTGATACAGGTAGCCAGGACCAAGTTAAAATCCCTGGCGGCAGGAAAAATGGGCTACACGACTTCTGAAGTTGGCGATTTGGTAGTCCAATTCCTAAGATAGGCGTTGCAATTCCCGTTAACCGCGGACCGCTTACCGTTAATTCGGTAGACGGTAAGCAGCAAAGCGGGTAAGCGGTAAACGAAATATAAGGATATTTTATGAAGAAGTGGAATGTGGCTGTAGTAGGCGTTGGGGCGGTGGGGATTCAGATGCTTCGTTGCTTGAAGCGGCGCAAGTTTCCTCTTGGAGAACTGAGGGTTTTTGCCCGCTCGGCGCGGGATATTGAAGTGGACGGCCAAATTTATTCGGTAAAAGCAATTTCCCCCGAAGGCTTTGAAGGCATAGATATAGCTCTTTTTGCCGGAACCGAAGGAGAGAAAGGCGCTGCAGTTACTTTCGCATCCGAAGCAATCAGACGGGGAGCAGTGGTGATTGATAACGGAGCAGATTTTCGGATGAAAAAAAATGTGCCTCTGGTAATACCGGAGGTTAACGCCGGAGATATAAAAAAGCATAAAGGCATAATTGCCAATCCTAATTGCTCAACCATACAAATGGTTGTAGCTGCCTATCCCATATATAAAAAATTCGGAATTAAGCGTATGGTTGTATCTTCTTACCAGGCGGCTTCCGGAGCAGGGAGGCAAGCCGTAGCTCAGCTTTTCAGCGAATTGCGAACAATTATGAAGAAGCCAGCTTCTGGTCAGACAGAATTCGGAACCGATATAAAAGCCTCATCTTGCGTTAGAGATTCAGCGTTGAAAGCTCTGCCCAGGCAATTAGCTTTCAACGTCTTTCCCCATATCGGCAGCTTTCAAGAAGCCGGATACACCACAGAAGAATGGAAGACTATTCGTGAAACCCGCAAGATTTTGCACAATAATAGAATTAAAATCTCGGCTACCTGTGTGAGAGTGGCGGTAAGAACCGGTCATAGCCAGGCGATTTATATGGAGACAAACAAACGAGCTGACGCCTTAAAGGTTAAACAGATACTCTCCAGGGCAAAAGGAGTAAAGGTAGTTGATGAGCCGCAAAGAAGCATTTACCCCGTGCCTCTTGATTGCGAAGGAAGGGATGAGGTATTTGTTGGGCGCATTAGAAATGACCCTTTCATAAATAACGGGCTCTGGCTGTGGGTTGTATCTGATAATCTGCTTAAAGGCGCTGCGCTTAACGCTATCCAGATCGCCGAATTCCTCACCCTTAAATCTTAAGCTTAAACACAAAGTCAAGCTTTAAAATCACGCAACTTTGACAGTTACTTGCATAAGTTTTCCCTATCCTCTTATTTTCCAGTGATAAACCTATTTCCACCCCAGGGGTGGAAATAGGGCGTACTTCGGCCTTCCGCACCGTCCTTTGTGTGCCTGCTTTCCTTTAATTTGAAGATAGATTTTTCTCTTGACATCGTATGCTATATTGAGTACAATTGTATTCAAACAGGAGTTAGGTTATGTTAGAGAGTTTATATATTACAAAATCAAGGATCAGGCAGGACTTACTTACGCTTTTTTTCACCAATCCATTTAAAAAGTATTATCTAAGAGAACTTGAGCGTATGTTAGGCTATTCTGCCGGTAACATCCGCAGAGAACTCTTAAGGTTTCAAAAGGATGGTTTATTTAACACTCAAAAGGTTGGTAACCTACTCTACTACTTCCTTAACGCTAAACATCCTCTATTTAAAGAACTGAAAAGTATTGTCTCTAAGACAATTGGTGTTGAAGGAAGTCTTAGAAAGACTTTATTATCTATTAAAGATATAAAGATAGCCTTTATCTATGGTTCTTTTGCTATAAAGCGTGAGAAGGCTGCCAGCGATATAGACCTTATGATTATCGGAGAACCCAATACATCTTTATTAAATGAAAAGATTGCTGAGTTAGAAAAAAGGCTAAAGAGAGAAATAAATCCAACTATCTATTCCTTAAAAGAATACAAAAGCAAGAAAAAGGGTAAGAGCGGTTTTATTCTGGATCTGTTAAAGAACCCGAAGATAATGTTGATAGGTAAGGTAGATGATTTATAAAGATACAAAAGAAAAACTTCTAAAAGAAGGTCTGATTAAAAAGTGCCCTGTGGATTACAAAGCCATAGCCAGGCTAATCAAACGAGCCTATATTGACCTAAAGACTGCTAAAAGAAATATAAACGATGATGAGGAATGTGCCTATACTTATGCCTATAATGCTATGTTACGTTCAGGACTGGCTTTAATGTTCAGTGAAGGCTTTAGACCTGATATTAAAGATAAGCATCTGACCATCGTGAGATTTACAAGTTCAGTCTTAGGTGATGAATTCAAAAGACTCATTAACGATTATGACTTTATGAGAAAAAAGAGGCATAGGTTTATTTACGAACCTGATATTCCCTGCTCACTAAAAGAGGCAAAAGATGCCATTAAAATAGCAGAAGAATTTGTTGATAAAATTTCTAAATTGATAAAAGAAAAGAGTCCTCAAAGGGAGTTTAAATTTTAAGGAGAAGTAAAACGTGTATTGTGCAATCTATACAAGAGTATCAACGAGATTTATTCTGATCCTCCAGACTCAAAATCTCTGCAAACCGTCTCTTTGATTTTACCAAACTCTATTCATCAATCAAAGATAAGAAACTTAAAGAAATGAACTTCGTCCACCCAGCAGTCGCGGTGCTCGGGGCTGAGCCTGTAGTCTCAGCCAGCCTGCGCTCCGAGCCTGTGCTTCCCCTTTTTGGGCGAAGCAGGTTTGGAGCTAAAGGATACTGGAAGCCAGCCGAAGGCTGGCTGAAGTCCGCGGAAACTTATTTCCACCCCTGGGGTGGAAATAGGTTGTAGGAAGGCCAAAGTGTTGTGCCCCGTCAGGAGTAGGTCTTAGTATCTTATTGGAAAATAAGAAGATAAGAAAAAGTTAGGCAGGCAACTGTCAAAGTTGCGTTAAATCTTAAGCTTAAACACAAAGTCAAGCTTTAAAATCAATTTCTGCCAAAAGCTGCCTGCGTTTTTAAGCTCCGCCAATATATTCCCATAAGAATGCAGGGCAATCTCTACCTGTTTTTTAATAATCTTATGAGTGCTGTAACGCGCCTCCAAGAAAATGTCTGTAAGTTTACTGTAGTCGGGTCGCAAATTTTCGAATCTGCGGATAACTTTTATTAAATACTCTCTGGGGTCAATGATAACGGGATGCTTATAGCCGAAAATGTTCAGCACGCGGCAAAGGAATTTATAGAGAATAACAACGCTAAGATTATAATTATTTTTTTGAAAAGATTTTTTAAATTTATTTTTCTCTCTCAGGTAAGGCAGGAAAAACGCAATTATGCAGTAAAATAAAAAGGCCAATATCAAGATTATAAGCACAGTTAAAATTCCGAATAACAAATCAAACCAAGATATTTCTTTTTTCACTGCCTCTTTCTTTAAATCTATCATCACTGCCTGAGGCGGTAATTCTTTTTTGGTTTCAATATATTCTTCTTGAACATTTTCTATCTTGTCTTTAAGGAATTTCAGCCTTTCCATAATAATTTCTTTCTTAGCCCACATTTTCTGTATCTGATTCCCCGAAGGAACCCTTATAGACTCTCGAAATACGGTTGCCCTGACCTCGTCTATTCTCTCTTCGGTTCGCTTCAATTCTTTATTCAGGCTTTCTATTCGCTTTGCCATACCAGCCAATTCCTTTTTTAAATCTTGAGTTTTTTCTTCCAGCGCCTCTTGCAAGCTTTTATTATCCGGTTCGCTTACCAAGGCGAGGTTTTTCTCTTTAACCGCTCGCCGGTATTCCTGTTTCAGAATTTCTTGCTGTTTTTGCAGCTCTTCTAAATTTTCGGCCAGCATCTCATATCTTTCGGCTAATTTTTCGGCGGCCTTCACTGACTTCTCGATTTGAGTAACACCTTTTTCTTTGGAGATTTGACCGAGTTGTTTATTAATTTCGGCTAGCTCGACTTTTGTCTCTTCAACCAGCTTTTTTAATTCTTCCAGCTCTGTTTCGTATTCTTCGGGAGAATGCCTTAATGGCAGCTCGACTTGTTTTTCTTTTACGAGCCGGACAAGCTCCTCGGATTCTTCTTGAATGGCCTTAACCTCTTTTTCTAAAGATTCCAACTTCTCCTCCAGGATTTCTTTCTTGGCCCACATTCTTTGTATCTGATTCTCCGCAGAAACCCCCATCGATTCGCGGAATACGATTTCTCTGACCTCGTCTATTCTATCGTTTATTCGCTTCAGCTCTTCCCTTGCTGTAACAAGCCGTTTTATTGCGTCTTGGAGGCTCTTTTCTAAAATTTGAGTTTTTTCTTTCAGGCTTTTTAGCAAAGCTTTATTTTTCGCCTCTTCTGTTAAAGCGGTGCTTTCGGCTTGGATTGTCTTGAGATATTCTTCTTTAAGGAGCTCTATTTGTTTTTGGAGTTCTGCTAAGCTTTTTTCCAATTCTTCTCTTCTGTAAATTAGTCTCCCTCTTTCTTTAATTAAC
>CAYMKG010000040.1:0-8904 GCA_964391145.1 uncultured Planctomycetales bacterium | reverse complement strand
TTTTATGGCGAGAATTATGGATACGCCTTAACGACGGAACAGCAAATCTGTCACTTCCGAAAAATACGATATTCATAAGTAGTATGTAGTAGATAGTAGTTAGGTATTAGGGACATTGTTAATCGATGAGATTAAACCATTCAACATTTTTCCAATATTCTCTATGAAAGGGGTGACTTTACTCAAATCTTTTATATATCGTAAATCTTTAGCCAAAATCAAATAGTATTGAAGTTCGCTTAGCGAGCTTTGAGATATATTATAGAAATTAATTTTATCTTTTATTCCTCTTCGCTTAAATCCCTCAGCTATATTGGCTGCAACTGAAACAGCAGCTCGCCTCATTTGCGAAATTAATCCGAAACGTTCTTCGGAAGGAAATTCTTTCGTAATCTTATATACCTCGAGAGCGAGCTCATGAGACTTCTGCCAAACAGTTAAATTTTCAAATTTTTCTATTTTTTCTTTCAATCCCTACCCCCTACCTACTAACTACTACCTACTAAACAGGGTCGACATCTACCGTAACAATTATACCTGAGCGGCGAAATTTGCTTAAGCATTTTTTCACGAATTTAACTGCCTCGGGAACTGACCTGGTTTTTATCGACACCTGTTCGTAAAACCTGTCTCGTTTCTTATGGGGTATTGACCTTGAATGCGAAGCTATTTTTATTGCTTTATTTCGATTTGCCTTATTTAGAATATCGAATAACTCCTCGGCTGCGCGAGCCACCTTTTCTTCTTTTTTCCCCCTTAATTTCACTATAATAATATGTTTAAACGGCGGGAGGCCTGACTGGCGCCGAAATTTAAGTTCGGCCTCATAAAAAGAGTCGACCTTCTTCTGCGCCAGCGCCTGAAAACAATAATGTTCGGCAAAGTTAGTCTGAATGACCAGAGAGTTAGAACTCAAAGCTGCCAGGCGCAGTAATAAATCAAACGTCTTCTCAGCGGCGCGAAAATCAGGCCGGTTCAGAAGAGTATCCAATGAGATTACTCCGACTAAATCAAACGTAACTCGCGGGTGCCTGAATATCGACTCGGTTGCGACTAAAATATGGGCCGTGGTTGAAATTACTTTTTCATCTTTATCCAGGCGGGCTATTTCCATATGAGGGTATATGCGGCTTAGCTCGCTCTCTAACTTCTCTGTCCCTAATCCAGAATAACGGATGTATCCGGAATTGCAGGTCGGGCAAACTCTCGGAGAGCGGGCTTTATAATTACACCGGTGACAGACCAGCATACTGTTTTTAAAATGAAGAATTAGATTTGCGTTACAGCGCGGGCAACGCAACACCGCACCGCAGTTCTGGCAACGGACAAAAATAGCGAATCCGCGGCGGTTAAGAAACAGGAGAGCCCTGCCTCCTTGATTAAGGGCCTGATTTATGGCATCCTCCAGAGCAATGGAGATCCTTAACCTTCTTCTTTGTGGAATAAATCCTGCTCGATGTAAATCAATAATCTTTATTTGACCTGTGGAAATATCGATATCCTTTAAAATATACTTAATTCTGCCTCTTTTTGCCTGATACCAGGTCTCAAGGCGCGGGCTATGGCTTGAGAGGATAAGTTTTGCTCCTTGGAGCCTGGCCCGAATCCGGGCTACGCCCACTGCGTTATAGTGAGGGACAGCCTCGTGCTTATAAACCGGACTTTGCTCTTCTTCGATAATAATAAGGCCTGGGTTGGCTAATGGCGCAAAAATTGCCATTCGCGTGCCCACAACCACTCTTATCCTGCCGGACTTTATCTCTAACCATTGTCTTAATTCTTCTTTTTCCGGGAGATAGCTGTGTATTAGACCGACTTCAACATTGTTTAATCTGTCCTTAATTTCTTTCCGGATTAGACTTGCCGATTCTTTATCCGGCGCCAAAATTATTACTCCTTCTCCCATATAAACACTTTTGTTAATTTCCTCTAAATAAACCTCCCGGCGCTTCCTGCCGCTTAAGTCTTGCAGGAGAACTATCTCGGCCTTCTTATTTTTGGCCTTGTGAATTTTGGCAATATTAAGCTCTATCCTTCTACCCTTTCTTAAACTTGTGGGCATTGCAGTCTCAATTGCCTCCCCCCAGGAACAGGCATAATAATCAGCCACTTCCCTGGTTAACTTCAACAACGCCTTATCTAAAACGGGGGCATCGTCAATGATTTTAAAAATAGGCTTTACCTTTTTGACTTGAGCGCGCTTTGCCTTGCCGACTACATAGCCAAGACAATACCGCCTGCCAAAGGAAACCTCTGCCCTCACACCGGGCTTTAAATTACTTTCCCAGGCAGGGGGAACAAAATAATCAAAAGGCCCCTCAATCGGTAAATTAAGTACTATCCGAGCGTACATCTTTAGTTATATATTGACAAATTTTCCTTGTCGCATCCGGATTTCTAATCTTCCGGATATTAGTCCGCATTAAATCCAATGTTTCAGGATGAGCCTTTAGATTGATAATTGCATCTCTCAGAGATTTTAAATCCTTGGAAATAGTTGCGCATCCGTAATCTTCTAAAATCCGCGCATTCTCTGTTTCCTGGCCGGGAATACCCTTTATAAAAATTAAAGGCAGCTCCATAGCTAAAGCCTCGGCAATAGTCGAGCCCCCCGGTTTGGTGATTATTATATCCGCCTGCCGCATTAATCCCGATATATCTTCTACAAAACCAAACAAGCGCGCTGTGCTGTATCCTTTACGCTTTAATCTCTTATATAATCTTTGGTTTCTTCCGCAAACCACCAGAAGCTTTATTTTGGAAAATAACATCTCAACAACCCTCTCAATCAAAGAAAAGCCGAAAGAACCTGTAATTAACAATGCAGTGAACTCCTCTGCGCTCTTATTCTTTTGGCGGCCGGTTGAAAACCCTGAACGTATCGGTATCCCCATTACCTTGATTTTTTCTTGATTTATGCCCTGAGCAATAAAGCGTCTTCGGGTGGAATCCGAGCCTACAATATAATCGTCGCATTGGCGTAAAATCCAGAAAGCATGCGAGCCAAAATCCGTAACCACCATAACCAGACGGGAATTGAGTCTCTTTTTTCGTTTCAGGCAAGCAACCACCTCTGCGGGAAAGAAATGTGTAGCTAAAATAACATCGGGCTGTTCTTTTATGAGTAGATTACTAAACGCAAGACAATTCAAGCGGCAGATAAAATTAAAAAATCTACAAATACACTTAACTCTGGTTAAATGATAACCGATTGCCCAAATGAATGTTAAGTGCGAAACTAAAAGTGAATAACCGTGGGAGTATAAATTTGCAAATAAAAGATTAGCATAGTCCAATATATCAACGAGTTTAGAGCTCAGCTCTGGATAATTCTTTCTCAGGTAATGGTAAACTGCCTGGGCAGCCCGGCTGTGCCCACTGCCCGCCGAAGCATAACAAACAATTATCTTCAGGGACATCCTTTCACCCGTTCAAGGGACACCCTTTGAAATCAATCGCAAGGGTGTCCCCAATATTAAATCTACAGCCTCTGATAAATTAGCAGCGGTAAAATCAGGCTGAATCGGCCAGTTATTATGATTCCGGGGGTCCTCTTTTCCGCTGAATACTAAAATAGTTTTGCAGCCGGCGTTCTTGCCGGTTTGAACATCTGTAATACTATCTCCCACAAAAAAACTGCGCTTTAACACTTTTCTGGCAATATTGTGCTCGCGGAGAGCTATCTCTATTAAACCAACCTTTGGCTTCCGGCAAGAACAATTATCCTCATTTCGGTGAATGCAGTAATACACTCCGCTAATCTTGACTTTAGATTTATCCAATTCTTTAAGCATCCTGCCTGTAATCTCATCAAGCCTCTTTTTAGAATATATACCCTTAGACACACCAGACTGATTAGAGACAACAAAAATTTTATATCCGGCTTCGGTTAACCTCTTTAAAGCTTTCTTCACTCCCGGCAAAAAACGAAACTCTTTCCAGGAAGTTACGTATCTGGTATCCCCGGGATAATGATTAATAACCCCATCTCGGTCAAGAAATATCACCTTCATTGCTTCTTCTTCATCTCCCAATATTTGGCATAACTCATAATTTGATACATGCTGTCAGAAAAAGCGGCAATAAACCCATAAAAGCCGTCTTTGTAGCCTTTCTTGCGAATAAATTTTCTGAAAAAACGGTCAAATGCCCGCCAGAAGGCATGCGGCATAGACATCTTTCTTTTCGTATATATCCACTTCTTGGCCTCAAGGGTACTCTGAGAATTAACCTTTTCGAAAAAATGAGCAAAATCGCGCCAGGAATAATGGATAATGTCTCCTTTCAGGTGGCCGCACTTGCCGTCTAAAAAGGCGCGCGGGTGAACTTGAACCTCTTCCCATCTGAATTTGTCTTTTCTGAACAACTTCAGCTGCGCTGCAGGATATTGTCCGCCCCATCTTAACCAATAATTGCCAAGTAAATTTTTGCGGGGAATGGTAAATCCGGCAAATTCAGTATCTCTGCTTAAAACTTCGGTTATTTCATTCTTCAGTTCCTCACTAACTCGTTCATCGGCATCCAGGCTCAAAACCCAGTTATTCCCTGCCTGAGCATAAGCCCAATTTCTATGCTTGCCTTCTATAATCATCTTGCAGGTGAAAAACTTATCAGTGTATCTTCTGGCTACATCTTCAGTGCGATCGGTGCTTTCGTCATCCACCACGATAATCTCATCTGCCCAGCCATAAATACTTTTCAGGCAATCCTCAATATTTGCCTCTTCGTTTTTGGTAATTACCACTACTGACACCGGAATTTTATTCGGCACATCTACCTCCTTAAAATAAATTCGGCTGCTTCGATTACTTCCTCAGGTCCGATCTCCTGCAAACATCTGCGCTGAATCTTGCAATCTCTCAGACGACAAGGGGAACAATTCATTCCTTTATAGATAACCGCATTTTTTTCTCCAAGTGGACCGCTCTTTGTAGGATTTGTTGGGCCATATATACCGATAACAGGACATCCGGACATAGTAGCCAGATGCAATCCTCCGCAGTCATTTCCGATTGTCAACGCGGAAAACTTAAATAAACCAACACTGTATATCGGATCCTCCCCAAACTTCGGCTCATCAATTAAAGGAATTATCGGCTTGTTTTTCATCTGCCGGGCAACCTCCAAAAGAAGCTCTCTCTCCGGCTGGGCGCCGACTAAAATCACCTTATAACCCATCGAGTAAAACTTATCTCCCAAAGCAGCAAATTTCTCTTTAAGCCACATCTTGTAAGGATGGCCGGCTCCGGCCAAAATGCAGATAAACGGACCGGAAAATCTCTTAAGATAATCCTGCGCTAAAGAAAGATAATCCTGAGGTATATCAGTTACAGGGCTGAGGTTAATCTCTTCAAGTCCAAGAACACGCGCCAAAGACAACATCTTTGCCGCAATATGAACCTTCTTTTTTGGGTTTAATATGAATTTCCAATTGGAAAAAAGCGGATTTCTTGACAGAAAATACCTTGGATTTAATAGCCAGATGTAAAAAGAAGAGCCAAATTTTGACTGGGTATCCACTATAAGGTCGAATTTTCTGAAATATTTTTTAAGAAAACAATAATATTGTCCAAAATTTCTCTCTCTGCCCGGACGCACATATTCAATATATTCATTTATATAAGGAATACTTTTAAAAAGCGTATCGCAGCGCGGCCTCTGGTATAGCCCCAGATAAAAAATCTTCGCCTGCGGAAACATCTGCCTGAAACTGCGGAAAAGTGGAATGCTTTGCACCAAATCTCCAAGGCCACCTCCCGACTTATAGATTGCAATACTCTTTATTCTATCACCAAATCTGAGGTATATTTTTTTGCGATATGCACGTTTAAACGAAACCCGCGAATAATCCTTAACTTTGTAAAATTCCATAATTTTTCCTATTTTCTTTTGCTAGCTCTAATTATAAGATGACGACTATAAAGCAATTTAGGGGAAAATAGAATTTTAAAAATGCGGTTATAATCCATATCACCTTTTTCTTTGCGCGGCGACATTTAAAATATGCCTGCAATTTCATTATCGGGAGGCAGATGATAGAAAGTATTCTTGCCTGCGATTCAAAAACAGAAGAAAATAAATTTTCAACATTAAATCCTGTATCAAATAATATGTATTCTAGCTCAGGATACTTGCAAGCGAAAAGGCGTATATCAAAAACCCCTTATCCTTAAGTTGCTTAGCTAAATTTCCTCCGCCAGAACCCAATTCAAGCAGTTTTGCTCTCGGTTCGCTTTCCAAAATTTCAATCACTTTATTATGTAAGTAATTGACTTTGCGCCCCATACACTTTTTTCTTTTTTACAATTTTAAGTATTAATTCATATGTTTCTGGGTTTGAAAAATCAAAAGATAAAATTTCATATTTGCGCAAGAAACTAAATTGCAAAGGAAATTTTTTAAGATTCGAGGGGGAAATTAAAATTAAATTATAGTGTTTGGCGGGATTACGATGCGAATTATCCCAGATAAAGAATAAAGCACCAAGAGAAAATAGCCAATTAGGAATCTTGATTTTAAAAATATTGTCATGAGAAGAGAATGCAGTCTGGCCTTTACACAAAATATAAACTCGATTTTGGTCTCTTGCCAGATTAATAAAAAATTGATTTAGTCTCTGATAAACTTCTTGGCTTAAGCCTTGTAAGATAAAAACAATCCTTAAAGGCCTACCCCATTTTTGATAAAAAATCTTGCGGTTGCGCTCAAACACCCGGTTAAAAGCTTCGTTTTTAAGTTTTTCTTGAAAGGTAATATTGCGATAATGCCAGACAAAAGATGCTCTTGATCTCAGACAACGAAATCCCTTCTTAATGGCCCGAACAGAAAAATCGTGGTCATCAAAATATCCCGGAGAATATACTTCATCAAAGTAGCCAATCTTATCAATAACCTCCCTTTTTATTAAGATGCAGAATCCCCGAGCCCAATCTGTTTCTATATACTGCCCCCTGAATTTTTTTATGTTACGAGCATAATTATCTAAAGAGGCTCTGTTTGGTTTTTCCCAAGAAGGATTTATTAAACCGATATCTTTTTCTTTCTCAGCAATATTAATCATTTCTTCAAGCCAACCCTCAGTGACTACAGTATCATTATTCATAAGACAAATGTATTCGGCTTTTGCCTGACTCAAACCCTTATTTGCAGACTTCAACCAGCCTAAATTGGTTTCATTGCGAATTAAAAAAATTTCCTGCTTATTGTTCAAGTTGCCTAAATATTCCTGCGTTTCTCTGTCACTGGCATCGTCTACTATAATAATACGGTGGGGATATTGAGTATATTTTTTGATACTTCCCAGGCAAGTTTTAGTATACTCTAATTGATTGTGAACAGGAATTACAATATCGCAGGTCATTCAATTGAACAAAATCTGATGTGTTTAGGACTATTTTTAAATAACGAACCGATACCAAGCACTTATACCAGAACAGGACCCTTCCTTTTTGGGACACTTCTTTCAGAGCTTACTTAAACTCTTGGAATTTCTCAGAAACAGCCTTACTCCCAAGTAATCTCTCTGTCTCTCTCAACACCTCCTGTGCAGTTACCTCTCTCAGACAACGGAGGTTATAATTGCACTCCGGCACGCGGAATTTTCGATAGCAGGGTCGGCAGTTTAAATCCTTTCTTATCACAACATAGTCTGGGCTTGGAGGGTAAGGGCCATACACCTGTTCATTAACTGGACCGAATAGAGAGACGCTTTTAATCCCTAAAGCTACAGCAATATGCAGAGGTCCGCTATCATTGGCAATAACCAGACTGCACTGATTAATTAATGCTATGAACTGGCGTAAATTAATTCTAGCTATCATATTTATTGCCGGCTGATGCATCCTCTGAATTACGCTCTCAGCGATTGCCTTATCTAAGCTACCCGCAAAAATAATTATTTTAGCGTCTAACCTTTCCGCCAGCCTATCGGCAACTTGAGCATATTTCTCGCCCGGCCAATGCTTTAGGTAACTTTGCCTCCCCCAACTTGCTCCACCGCCGGGAATTATCCCGATAATTAAATTATCCTTTGATATACCGGATTTATTTAAAAATGCCTCCGCCCAATCCTTCTCTTCTCGCTTTAAAAATAACTCCAAATTAAAAAAACGCGGCTTGAGTCCCAGGAGTTCTAAAAGTTGCAGATGATACTCAACCACATGCTTATCTTTATACCCTTCAATATTAATCTTATGGGTTAGGAATCTGCCGCGGTTTTTGTAGTTATAACCGACTCTTTGCTTAACTCCCAAGAATTTTAAGGCAAGACTATAGCGATGCTCTAATGATAAATCTATGAATAAATCAAATTTATGCCGCCTAATTTCTCCCAAGGCTCGCAGAAGCACTCCTATTGCTTTAAATCGTGACTGGCGAGATAACTCTTTGAAATCACCGCGGCTGAAGGGAATAATTTTATCTATATTGGAATTATTCTCTAACACGGCTGCAATCTTTTTCTGTACAGCGACCGCAATAAAGGCATCGGGATAATAAAATCTGAGATTTTTAATTAGGGGGGTTGAAAAAAGTACATCGCCGATACCAAAGGGATTGATGATTAATATGTTCTTGGGCATCTGGGGTTAATTCAGAAATTCTAAAGTTTTTCTAGCTATGTATTCTATCTCGCGGTGTTTCAAAAACGGATGCATCGGCAGCGAAATAATTCGGCGGGCAGTTTTTTCCGCTACCGGAAACTCTCCGCGTCTATAACCTGAATCCTTATATACTTTCTGCAGATGCACGGGGGTTGGATAATGAACCTGCGCGCCAATGCCTTTTTCTCGAAGCCTGGAAATGACCCTGTCTCGATTTTTAATTTGCAGAGCATAGATATGGTAAACGTGCCTGGCGTAGGGAGCTTCGTAAGGACAGACTATGCCCGACTTACCTTTCAATAAT
>CAYMKG010000039.1:3600-8950 GCA_964391145.1 uncultured Planctomycetales bacterium | reverse complement strand
CTTAAGAGAATTTTTGCTACCTAAAAATGTAAAAATGTCATTAAATTTATTTCTAACTTTATATTTTTCAACCAGTTAGAGAGAACCGTCCCTATGCTTTTCTGGCGACGTTGTAAGCATTAAAGATACTCCAGATTCCCAAAACGCAGATAAGCACCAACCCAAAAGAAAATAGCAGAACCCCAGAAATAATCTGCCAGGATGATATTGTCTTGCCGAAAAGCCAGAAGCCGATTAATATCGCGCCAATAATAAAAATGAACATACTCAAGCTGGAGAAGAAGATAATAGCCAAACCTTTTTTAATCTGTCCGTTGTAAATTTGGCCGAGTCCGTTGAAGACAAACGATAACACCGCAGCCATGCCGGGGTGAGATCGCTCCTTTTCCATAATTTACCTCCTCTATAATAAATATTCCCTCTTTATTCTCTTTACGCTTCTAAAAATATTGGTCTTAACGTTAGGGCATACCCTTTCTAATTCCCTAATGATTCCGGCAATCCTTTTGCGATTGGAGACGAGAGAATCCGAACAATTATACTTGTAATAAGGTAATTTTTCCCCCCGGGCAAAGCGGACTATTTCCTTCTCCTGCACATACGCCAGCGGTCGAATAATTGTCAGTTTGCCACCGAACAATTCCTGCTTAGGCGACATTGCAGAAATTTCTCCGTTAAAAAACAGATTCAATAAAACAGTCTGGATGATGTCGTCCTGATGATGCCCCAGCGCTACTTTATTGCAGCGCAACTTCGCGGCTGTCTCAAAGAGCATTTTCCTTCTGTTCCAGGAACACCAGAAGCAAGTCTTGTCTTTAGAAGACAACTTTAGTTTTTTTATTACATATTCATAGCCATAATTTTTAAAATATGCCCGGAGTCTTTTTTCTTCACCTGGAGGGTAACCCAAATCAATGTGCACGGCAACCAGATGATACTTTACCGGACAGAACGACTGGCGATTCCGCAGGATACGCAAGAGGCTCAAGCTGTCTTTGCCCCCCGAGACCCCCACAGCGATGCGGTCTCCTTCGGAGAGCATCTGATAGTCTGTGATTGCCTTTCCCACTTTCTTGGAGAGATAAAACTCCCGGCCTTTAAGCTTCACCCCGCCCTTCCTTCTTATCTTCTAACCCCAGCCCTTTAGGAAGGACGGGGTTCATCTAAAGAAAATTAACCTTATTATTACATCCGTCCAAAACAGGCTAATAAATGCCGCCAAAGACAGAAATGGTCCGTAAGGTATGGTGTGCTGTTTTTTGATAATTAAATTCGTTAAACCAACAATTGCGCCGAAGAAAGGAGCCAAAAAAAAAGTCAGAACTGCCGCCTTCCAGCCCAAAAATGCGCCGATCATTGCCAGCAATTTTACGTCTCCTCCGCCCATTGATTCTGTTTCTCCGTCTACCGGGCCTTTCTTAAGAAGCCTAAAATATACCAGATCAAAGGCTTTGCCGGTAAGATAGATAATTAATCCCCCAATGAGAATCCCAAGCAAAGAATTAAGAATAGGATGCTGGATGCTGGATGCTGGATGCTGGATAAAACTGTAGACAACATTAAATAAAAAGCCAACAACAATCCCTCCCAGAGTTATTTCATCCGGGATAATCCGATGGGCGATGTCAACAAAGGTAGCAATTATTAATAAACAGGTCAAGAGCGTATAGAAAATAAAATTAAAACCCAAGCCGTAATATATATAAAGGCCCAAAAACGCGCTGGCTGTGATGAGCTCAACCAGAAAATAACGAAAAGGAATCCGCTGCTTACAAAACCGGCATTTCCCTCTTAGGATAATATAGCTGATAAAAGGTATGTTGTCGTACCAGGGAATCGGCTTTTTGCATTTTGGGCAGTGAGAGCGGGGCTTAATCACTGACTCTTCTTTAGGCATCCTGTAGATACATACATTCAGGAAACTACCCACTATCGAACCTAAAATAAAGATAAATACCTTATCAAACATATTCGCTTTTTTTTAATTCTTCTTGCAAGGCCTTCTTCATTACGGTAACGGTCATAAAGGGCAGGACTTTGTCTGTCCACCTTTCAAAAGCCGCAACGCCCTGATACAAAAGCATACCCAGGCCTCCCGCCGCGCGTAATCTTAAAGATTTGGCGTCCTTGATGAGCTGGGTCTCTCTGTTATACACAACATCAAAAACGCATAGTTTATCATGGAGCAGGCTCTTATCAATCACTGAACCATCACCCTCCTGCATGCCTACCGGAGTAGCGTTTACCAACAACTGACTATCCTTAATAACACTGGGTATCCGCTCTAAAGATACAAACTCAATTATCTTCATAATTTCCGGAAATTGCGAAAAATGCGACTTCGCCGAATCCATAGCTTCAGCGCTCATATCAAATACACTTACCCTGCCAATCCGGTCTTCCTTGCAACACAAAGCTGCAATAATAGCCCTGCCTGCACCGCCGCACCCAATAACAAGGACGTTTTTTTCATAAGTATCGAAGTCTAAATCCTTAATCAAGGATTTTTCAAAACCCAAGGCGTCGGTATTATAGTATTCAAGCCTCTCGCCAATCCTCCGCACTGTATTTACGGCGCCGATTAAATCTGCATATCGTGATATTGTGGGAATACCGGGTGCGCTTTTATCTAAAGGAAATTCTCTCTCTAATAGCTGTTTTGCTCTTACTTTATGAGGAATAGTTACATTGAATCCCAATATATCTTTTGTCCGCACCTCATTGCCGTCAATATCCCGCACAACGATGTCTTGGAGCAAAAACGGCTCTAATTCTTCCGGCTTTACCGGAAATAACCTGTACTCAGCATTAATGCCAAGGTGCTTGAAAGCCGCATTATGCATCGCAGGAGATAAACTGTGTTTGACAGGATAGCCAATCAGGCCATAGATTTTTGGAAGGGCGAGATTCATACGATATTATTTAAGGCATTGACGTAAGCTAAGACAGAGGCTTCAATGATGTCGGTACTTGAGCCGCGGCCGGGGAAACTCTTGCCCTTGTAAACCAAGCTGAGATTTACCGTTCCCTGAGCGTCTTTGCCTCGAGTAACTGCTTCCAGGCGATAATCCTGAAGCCGCACGGAAATTCCTGTAATCTTATCGACGGCCTTAAAGCAAGCATCCACAGGCCCGTCGCCGCTGGTTACGGCCTTAATTTTCTTGCCCTTGTGTCTGAGAACCACTTCTGCCCGGGGTCTAATCTGAGTCCCCGAATGAACAACGAATCCAGCCAGTTGCCAGACAAGCCTGGTTTGTTTGCGCATCTGGTTTTCAACGATTGCTACCAAATCTTCTTCGAATATCTCTTTTTTCTTATCCGCCAATTCCTTGAATGCCAGAAATGCCCTTTCTAATTCCCTGGGTTTAAGATGAAACCCTAACTGCATTAGTTTCTGCGTGAATGCGTGTCTGCCTGAGTGCTTGCCTAAAACCAGGCTTGCTTGCGTAAAACCTACGTCTTGTGGCCTGATAATCTCATAGGTAGCGCGCTTCTTAAGAATTCCGTCTTGATGAATACCGGCTTCATGCCTGAACGCATTACTGCCTACAATCGCCTTATTGGGTGCGATAACAAACCCGGTAAGCTTACTTACCAAACGCGATACCTTATAAATTTGATTCTTTTTAATATCTGTTTTTAAATTTCCGAAAACATCTTTCCTGGTATCCAAGGTCATAACTATCTCTTCCAAAGAAGCGTTTCCGGCGCGCTCGCCTATACCGTTTATGGTACATTCCACCTGTCGGGCGCCGTTTTTTACTGCCTCTAAGGAATTGGCTACCGCTAAACCCAAATCATTGTGGCAATGCACGGATATGACCGCTTTATTTATATTAGGTACATTTTCCATTATTGCACTGATTAAATTGCCAAATTCGCCCGGCTCAGCATAACCTACCGTATCCGGAATATTAACAGTAGTTGCCCCTGCCTGGATGACTGCTTCGATAACCTTAAATAAAAATCCTCTTTCGCTGCGCGAGGCATCCTCGGGAGAAAATTCTATATCCGGGCAACGTTTCTTGGCATACTTTACTGCTCTAACCGCTAAACGCAAAATCTCATCCTCTGCTTTCTTTAACTTATATCTCATATGAATCTTGGATGTCGCCAGGAATACGTGTATGCGGCGGTTTTTGGCGGGTTTTGTGGATTCGTAAGCAACGTCTATATCGTCTTTCGTCGCTCTGGCTAAGGCGCATATAACCGGACCCTTTACTGATTTAGCGATAGTACGGACAGCCTCAAAATCTCCCTTTGAGGAAATGGGAAATCCCGCCTCTATTATATCTACTCTCAGCTGAGCTAACGCCTCGGCTACTTCCAGTTTCTCTCTCTGATTTAAAGAAGCGCCCGGCGCCTGCTCGCCGTCGCGCAAGGTTGTATCAAATACAATAATTTTATCCATATAGGTGTTCTTAGCTCATAGCTCATAGAATTAAACTATAAGCTATGAACTATCAACTATGAACTATTTCTTCATCCACGGCATCATTTCTCGAAGCTGCCTGCCCACCTCTTCTATCTTATGCTCGTCGCCTTTTTTAAGGAGCTCATTAAAAACCGGCCGCCCGTTTTCATTCTCTTTAATCCATTCCCGGGCGAATTTACCTGATTTTACATCTCTAAGAATTTTCGCCATTGCCCGACGGGTCTTTTCGGTAATAATCTTGGGTCCCCGCGTAAGGTCTCCGTAACAAGCGGTGTTGGATACGCGCCTGCGCATGCCGCTAATTCCTACCTCTTGAATCAAATCCGTAATTAACTTCAGCTCATGGAGAACCTCAAAATAAGCAATCTCCGGCTGATAGCCTGCTTCAATCAGCGTATCAAAGCCGGCTTTAATTAACTCGGTAACTCCGCCGCAGAGCACTGTCTGCTCTCCGAATAAATCGGTCTCGGTCTCTTCGGCAAATGTGGTTTCAATTACTCCGGCTCGCGTTCCGCCGATGGCTTTAGCGTAAGCCAGGGCTAATTGCTTTGCCTGCCCGGTTGCATCCTGGTGCACTGCCACCAGACACGGAACGCCCTTACCTTCTTTATACATCTTTCTAACCAGGGCTCCGGGCCCTTTGGGCGCAACCATAAACACATCCACCTTTTTAGGGGGTTTTATTTGTTTAAATCTAATGTTGAATCCGTGAGAAAAACAAAGCGCTTTTCCTTTCTTTAGATTGGGCTTGATACTGTCTTTATAAACCTTTGCCTGAACGTGGTCCTGAGTCAGGATTTGAACAATATCGGCAAGCCCTGCTGCCTGGTCTGCAGAGACGGGGGTGAATCCGTCGTCTCTTGCTTGTTGATAATTTGGTGTACCCTCCAGCTCTGCAACAACCACATTTACGCC
>CAYMKG010000039.1:0-3500 GCA_964391145.1 uncultured Planctomycetales bacterium | reverse complement strand
GCGCTTATGTTTATTCAATAATGAATTTAGCTTACTTTGAATACCCTTCTCATACCTTATCTTCACCAAAGCTAACTCCCTCTCTACAAAATCTTTTTTAGTGAGGTCAATGACGGAAATGGTATCAATAAGCTTGCGCAGCTGTTTGATAATCTGTTCGAGGATGCGGGGGTCGGGAGTTTCAACCACGATGGTCATCTGTGAAATAGTAGGGTCTTGCGTCTGGCCCACCGCAAGTGAGCTGATATTGAAACCCCGGGCGCTAAAAAGTCCTGCTACCCGGGCCAGAACACCAAATTTATTCTCTACTAATACTGAGAGAGTATGCCTCACGCCATCCCCCCAATCATACGATCGATGGCTTCGCCTGCCGGCACCATCGGAAATACATTCTCTTCCGGCTCAATGTGAAAATCGATAAAAACCACATTATCTGTCGACAGCGCCTTATCAATTGCCGGACGCACCTCTTCCTTCCTGGTTACTCTTAAACCAACAGCGCCGTAACTCTCGGCTAACTTCACGAAGTCGGGATTACCCAGATAGGTATATGAATAGCGCCGTTTATAGAACAGTTCCTGCCACTGCCTGACCATGCCCAAATAACAATTATTCAAAATAGCTACCTTGACATTGAGCTTATTGTTTACCGCAGTAGCCAATTCCTGAATATTCATTTGAATTGAGCCATCCCCGGCAATATCGAAAACCTGCTTATCTGGACAACCGGCTTTAGCTCCAATTGCTGCAGGAAAACCATAGCCCATCGTCCCCAAACCGCCCGAGGAAAGCAAACGGCGCGGCTTGTCGTATTTATACCACTGGACAGCCCACATCTGATTCTGGCCAACCTCAGTAGCAATAATTGCATCACCCTTCGTTGCTTCGTAAATCTGTTCAATAACATATTGGGGTTTTATCTTCCCTCCTTCTTTATAAATTAACGGATGCTTCTTTTTCCATTGCTCGATTGCTGCCAGCCACTCTTTGGTGTCGGGCAGCTTATTTAATTCCTCAAGCAACTGCTTCAGTATGAACTTTGCGTCCCCGACAATCGGAATATCCACCTTTACGTTCTTGCTAATCGAGGAGGGATCGATGTCAATATGAATAATCTTTGCATGGGGAGCAAAGGCATCCAGCCTGCCTGTAACGCGGTCATCAAAACGCGCCCCAATAGCTATTACCAGGTCTGCATTCATTATGGCATAATTAGCAAAGGCTGTTCCGTGCATGCCCAACATTCCTAAACAAAGAGGATGGGTTCCAGCAAAAGCCCCTAAACCCATCAGCGTCAGGGTAACAGGGATGTTTACTTTTTCTGCTAAAGTTTTTAGTTCTGTTTCGGCTGCCGAGCTGATTACTCCTCCGCCGGCGTAAATCAATGGTTTCTTTGATTTGCTAATAAGCCGCGCTGCCTTTTTAATCTGTCCGGGATGGCCAAAATAAGTAGGCTTGTAGCCTCTTATTTCCACTTCCTCCGGCCACTCAAAATCTGACTCGTGAGTTTGAACATCTGCGGGAATATCAATTAGCACTGGACCCGGCCTGCCAGTAGAAGCAATATGAAATGCTTCGCGCACAATGCGGGACAAATCCCGAACATCTCTTACCAAATAGTTGTGTTTGGTAATCGGCCGGGTAATACCGGTTACGTCTGCCTCCTGAAAGGCATCGTTACCAATAAGAAAAGTTTTAACCTGACCCGTAATTGCCACGATGGGTATAGAATCCATATAAGCGGTAGCTATACCGGTAGTTAAATTAGTAGCTCCCGGACCTGAAGTCGCGATGCAAACCCCTACCTTTCCCGTTGCCCGGGCATACCCATCGGCGGCATGAGCAGCAGCCTGCTCGTGGCGGGTTAAAATGAATTTGATAGACGTATCGTAAAGATGGTCAAATATAGGCAGAACCGCGCCGCCGGGGTATCCGAACATAATCTGGACACCCTCACGCTTCAAACCCTCGATTAAAATCTGCGCGCCCTTCATCTCAAAACTGCTCCTCTATCTGCTGAACTTACTAGTTTTGAATACCGAGCCAAATAACCGCCAGTTACCTTTGGCTTAGGTGGCTTAAATTCCTTCAAGCGCCTTTGTAATTCGCGTCCAGAGATTAAGAGCTCTAATTTCCTGTTCGGTATATCTATACTAATTTTATCACCATTTTTAATAATTGCAATCGGTCCTCCTGCCTGGGCTTCGGGTGAAATATGACCAATGCAAGGGCCACGGGTGCCCCCGGAAAATCTGCCGTCAGTAATCAAAGCAACGGATTTATGCAAACCTATGCCCACAATAGCAGAAGTAGGAGAGAGCATCTCACGCATACCAGGTCCGCCGGCAGGGCCCTCATACCTGATTACCACTACCTCACCCTCTTTAATCTCCCGGTTCATTATTGCCCTCATTGCACTCTCCTCGGAATCAAAAGTCCGGGCCCAACCGGTAAAGCTTAGCATATCTCTATCAACCGCTGATTGCTTTACCACGCAACCGCCTGGGGCTAAATTTCCATAAAGAACAGCAATTCCTCCCTGTTTATTATACGCCCTGCTTAGAGGCCTTATTATGTCTTCGTCATAAATAACCGCTTTCCTTGCTATTTCCTTAATTGTGCTTCCAGAAACGGTAGCGGCATTCTTCAATTTAGGCAAGAGTCGCCTCAAAACCGCCGGAATCCCTCCAGCAATGTCCAAATCTTCCATAAAGTATTCTCCGCCTGGGCGAAGATTAGCAATATGAGGAGTAGTTCTGCTTATTCTGTCAAAATCTTTTAAACTGAGTTCTACCTTTGCTTCATAGGCAACAGCCATCAGATGCAATACTGTATTTGTTGAACCGCCTAAAGCCATATCTATCCGGATACCGTTCTCCAAAGCAACTTTATTTATTATTTTCCGAGGAGTTACATTCTTTTTAACCAGCTCAATAATCCTTCGGCCGCTTTGGTAAGCTATCCTTCTCTTTTTATTTAACACAGCTGGCGCTGTGGCGCAATAAGGCAGGGATAAGCCCATTGCCTCAACAATACAACTCATCGTATTTGCCGTATACATCCCCTGGCAGGAACCGCAAGAGGGGCAAGCTTCCATCTCCAGAATTGCTCTTTCCTCTTCGTTAATCTGGCCTTTCTTAAATCTGCCAACCGCCTCAAAGGTGTCCCTGACTAAAGAAAGTCTTTTTCTACCGAAATGCCCGGCGAGCATTGGTCCTGCAGTTACGACAATTGTCGGCAAATTTAGCCTTAATGCGCCCATAATCATACCGGGGGTTATCTTATCACAATTGGTAAGCAAAACCAAACCATCCAGAGCATGTG
This sequence comes from uncultured Planctomycetales bacterium, assembly GCA_964391145.1. Lineage (GTDB taxonomy): Bacteria > Omnitrophota > Gorgyraeia > Gygaellales > JAHJCI01 > CAYMKG01. Next base: position 176 of record CAYMKG010000039.1, on the reverse strand, counting down.
CCAAAGATATTGACTCAATCGCATCGGCAATTAATTCCCTTGAAGGCAAAGAATACTTCATGCCAAAATGCCCCATTGCGATTCCATCACAGATTCCAGGCACACCAAAGATAAAGGGAGTTCCGCCGGCATTTTCTATTCCCCTCTCGATATATCTTTCTAAATCGCGCATACCT
>CAYMKG010000038.1:7508-8970 GCA_964391145.1 uncultured Planctomycetales bacterium | reverse complement strand
GAGTTAATTGCTCAGGTAAAAAGCGCCACTGCCAGTTACCCTCGGCAAAAGAAGGCCGGTTCATACGAGCCTCCTCACCCAACCCAAGGATATCCTGCAAGGGAAAAATCACAATATTTGCCACTGACATCATCGCAAGCCTAATAAGTTCCCAATGCAGCTGTTCTATATTAACCTCTCTTCCAAGATAATTAAACAACCTCTTCTTATCCTCGGACTTTGCCTCCTTTTCAAACCATCCCTTTATCGTGTTATTATCGTGGGTTCCGGTGTATACAACGCAGTTCTTTTCATATGTATGAGGCAAATATGGATGCATGGGGTTATCCTCACCGAAAGCAAAAAGTAGCACCTTCATGCCGGGGAATCCGAAATTTTTCAGCACTTCTCTGACGTCGGGAGTAATCAAGCCGAGGTCTTCAGCGATGATTGGAAAATTGAAGAAATGCTTAAATAATGTTCTAAAGAAATCTTCGGCGCCTACCTCGATCCATTTTCCATTAACGGCTGTCTCCTCACCTGCCGGAACCTGCCAATACGCCACTAAACCCCTGAAGTGGTCAATGCGCACTATGTCAAAAAGCTTTAAAATGTGCTCCATTCTGCGAATCCACCACTTATACCCAGTTTCCTTCAACACATCCCAATTATATACGGGATTGCCCCATAGCTGACCGGTTGAGCTGAAGTAATCAGGCGGAACGCCGGCGACAAAGGCCGGTTTCTTCTCCTCATTAAGCCTGAAAATCCGTTGGTTGCTCCAGACATCTGCGCTGTCATAATTTACGTAGATTGGAATATCGCCGATAATCTGAATATCTTTTTGGTTGCAATATTTTTTTAGCGCAAGCCATTGTTTAAAGAAAAGATACTGGATAAAGCTTTCCTTTTCGATTCTTTCCTGAAATTGCTTTCTTGCTGCCTCCAGAGCTTCCGGCTTCCTATCCCGCAGTTCCTCTGGCCACTGGCTCCATACCCTGCCATCAAAATATTCTTTAAGAGCAACGAAAAGCGCATAATCATAAAGCCAATTCGAGTTTACTGAACTGAACTTATTATAGTCATATTTATTTTTCTCCTTTTTAAAATTTTGATAGGCGGAATTTAAAAACTTTTTCTTATATTCTATAACCGCCGGGTAATCTACTTTCTGTTTAGAAAAAGTGAGCGGCTGAAGGATATCCTCTTTGCTGAGGAATCCTTCTTTTACCAAAAGTTCAGAGCTAATCAGGAGGGGGTTTCCTGCAAAAGCAGATATACTGCTGTAAGGAGAATTTCCCTGGATAATGTCTGTCGGATTCAAAGGGAGAACCTGCCAAAAGCTCTGCTTGGCCTCCCGGAGAAAATCAACGAATTTATACGCCCCTTGCCCCAAATCACCAATCCCGCACCTAGAAGGAAGTGACGTAACGTGAAGCAGAATCCCGCTTCCTCTTCTTTTCATTTCCCCTCCTCGTTTACC
>CAYMKG010000038.1:5316-7408 GCA_964391145.1 uncultured Planctomycetales bacterium | reverse complement strand
GCCATAGTCTTATCGCTCTTTACCACTTGGCCGGCAATAACATCTCTCCATATAGCAGGCGCTCCTTCAGGTAAAACAATATGCGTATCATTCCAGACCTCCTGCCCGAGAGGTAACTCTTCTTCCTTTATCACAGCTGTCAAAAATCTGGGAGTAACAGTAACTGCCCAAACGTTTCCCTGAGTTCTCGCAAAAGCAACCACGCTATCTTTAAACCTGCCGGCTACCTCAATAGGTACATAATCCCCGTTATTAAAAACCTCTGTATTCTCTTTTCTTGCCTGAAGAGCACAGTATGTTAAAAAAAGTTTAATTCTGCCGTCTTCCTTAGTGGAATATAACTCCTTTATGAGATTTAATATATCGGTCCTGACTTTAGCCGCGATATATTCCAGGGATGCCTTTCTCTTTTTGAAATCAACCGGCCGGCGGTTGTCCGGGTCAACAAGGCTTAAATCCCAAAGTTCCGTCCCCCGATAAAAATCCGGAACTCCGGGAGCCGTTATTTTAATAAGCACCTGCGATAGAGAGTTGAATATCCCAAAATGCGCGACCTTTTTCTGTAAAGGTAAGAATTCTTTTAAAAATCGATTCCCTTCGGAAAAATCCAGAATTTTTTCAACGAAAGAGAGGCAGGCATTCTCGTATTCGGTATCCGGCTTAATCCAGGCTGTATGAACCTTAGCTTCCCTTACCGCTTTTACGATGTAATCCTTAATCCTCCCCTTAAAAGAGGGATATTCGCTCTCATAAAAAGGAAAAGAGCCTATCAGGGTTTGGTATAGGAAATATTCGTCGTTTTCATCCGGAGCGTATTTATTATTAACAATTCTCTTTCGCGGCCGGTTAATCCTATGCCATGTCTTTAGACCTTGCTTCCATTCTTCGGGAATTTCGGAAAGCACGTTAATTCTCGCTCTGACGTCTTCGCCCCTCTTTGAATCATGGGTAGAGGTTGCGTTTAACGAATGCGGCGCATCCGTTGCTCTTTTTTGATTAAATTCGTGTAATTCTTTTAAGGAAATGCCGAATTTATTTGGATTTCCGCCTACCTCGTTAAGGGAAATAAGCTTATTGTAAATGTAGAGCACGGTATCTTCAAAACCTTTAGCCATAACTGGCCCGGTAAATTGTTGAAATCGCATCACAAAATGAAATAGCTGTTCTTTTTCCTGTTCGTTAAGTCGCTCGCGAAATTCAAGCAAAAGAAATTTTTCAATGAAATTTAGCTCATATTCTAATGCCGGGCTTTTAATACGCGCTCGCTCGATAGCCTCCTTAACGTAAGATTTGTCGGCTTCGCTTAGTGCTTCACGATTGATATAAGTCCGATACACGGGGAAAAAAGCCATAATTTCGACCAAAGCTCTTTTAAGCCCGTAGAGAGTAATATCCCTGCCGTACCTGTCCCTGCTGGCGATTTTCTGCATAAGGTGGGCGAGGTTATCGATATTGCCCGCCATGTGCTTCCCGATAATTAACCGCTTCTTCTCGCAAACAAGTTCCTCGTAAGAAGTGTAGAGCCCCGTGAATTTATAATATATCTTGGTAAATTCTTTTTCACTTTCTTTCTTGCAAAAAATACAATTCAGGTAGTTTAAAAAATCGTATCCGGTTGTTCCCTGCACTGGCCAGCTGTTCGGCAATCGCTCGTTGAAATCAAGTATCTTCTCAACTATCAGAAATACCTGACCTATCTTTTCTCTTAATCTACCCAAATAGCTGGCCGGGTCATAGAGCCCGTCGATATGATCAACCCTTATTCCTCCAAATTTTCCTTCTTTAATGAGGTTGAAGATTAAATTATGGGTATAATTAAAAACAGTTTCGTCTTCAACCCTCAGGCAGATAAGCCCGTTTATGTTAAAAAATCTTCGGTAATTTATTTCTTCGGCTGCGACCTTCCAGAATGACAGCCTGAAAAGCTGCTCAAAGAGCAGGCTGTCGAGATTATTAAAGCTCTCTGCGTTTCCCTTTTTACCGTTAAAGAAATCTATATTGGAATCCATAAAATTCTTTATATCCGGGTCATTGTTATAGAGGTCCCAGAGCATGCCTTTGGCGTGATTTATCTGGTCATACTGCTGGTTTA
>CAYMKG010000038.1:0-5216 GCA_964391145.1 uncultured Planctomycetales bacterium | reverse complement strand
GGTTTATTCTCTCGCCTCTTGCCAGCGCCTCCAGAAAGTGAAGGGCTCCCAGGAATTTCACGAAATCCGGATTATTTTCGCCCATTTTTTCTTCCAGTAAATTTACTTTGTGGCCGAAAACCTGAACATAGGAATTTAATCTGAGCGGAAAACTAAGACTATAATAATAGATGGATAACCCGGACCTACCATACCTTAATTGAATCTCGCCCTCTTCAAGACATTCCGCATAAAACTTTCCCAGGAAAGGAGCGAGTACCCTCCCTTTGAGATTCTCGCAGAAATGACTCCACTCAATGTCAAAAAAGCGAAAATATTTAGAATTCCGGCCATTTTCTAAAACATCCGTAAGCATGCGGTTTGAGCTGTCATAAGCCATATGGTTGGGGACAATATCCTGAATCCAGTGCATTCCGCAGCTTTTTAATTCCGATATGAGTTCTTCAAAATCGCTACTTGCTCCTAACTCAGGGTTTAACTGATTGGGGTCAACTACATCGTAGCCGTGCTGGCTTGCCTTTCTTGCTTTAAATATTGGCGAGGCGTAAATGTCGGAAATCCCCAGCCCGGCAAGATAAGACAAAATTTCTCTTGCCGCTTGAAATCCAAAAGATGAATTAAATTGCACTCTGTATGTTGCTGTTGGTATGCGCATTACTCAATCTTTACCTTAAGGTATTCTCCTAAACTGTTTATACGCTCAATCCACCTCTTCGCGCTCTCATCGCCTGTGTTTGCTTTTTCTTTCATCTCGCCGTAAATCTGCTTTCCGATTGAGAAATAAATATTCTGAGCTTTCCAAAGGTTAAGGTTAAGAGACAGTGGATTTAAAATGCTAAGAAGAGAGTCTGCGGCTTCCAACAAGCCGATATCCTGAGGTTGCCTGAGAAATTTCTGCATAATATTATTTATTTCATTGCTCGCCACAAAACTTAAGGTGGTCTTATCTACTTCAATTGACCACCTTTTGGCCTGAACAACTAGATTTTTAAGACGATTGGTATCCAGCGGTTCATTTTCTAAGGCCTGAAGTAGGTCTATATTAAATGCCAGCTCCATGGTAACCGCAAGGGCCTTCGGCAGCGGAACATTCATCTGCCTCATTGCCTGCGTAATCGGAAAATGGTGCTCTTTAATTTGGAGCAGAGAATTTTCAATGTCCTTAAGCGTAGAGGAAAGAATCTGATTCAAAACCTTTCTCTGCTCATCCTTAAAAAGATGCCACAAAGAATAGCTATGCTCTTCGAAGTGCTTCTCGATTAATCGCATCGTTTCAGATATATCGCTCTTAAGAAAAGTCTCTTTTATTTCCTGATGCATTTGATTAAATAAATCTTCTCCCGAATATTGGCGAATCCCGCCGACAATATTGTGATCGCCAAGATGCAGAACGGCAAAGCTTACAGTATTTTCATCCCAGGTAATATCCGAACGTATACGGGCTCTGCCGACAGCAAGCTTCTGCCTGCCCACCTCTACGCGGTCATACATCTGGCTATGCGCGACATAACTATATATTTTTATGCTTTCGGGATATTCCTCAAACAGAGAAGAAACGGCAAAATGGACTCCCACTCTGGCTAAATTAAGCACCGAGGGCTTAACTAACGTCTCATACACCTGCGCCCCGTTTTTAAATTCCGGAATGTTACTCGGCGCCCGCTCAAGGAGATTTATATAAGTGTCCTCCAAAGACATATTGCTTACTTCCCGTGCAAGCTGCATGGCTCTGGCGGCATACTGGAGAACCTGGACGGTTTCAATGCCCGAAATCTCGTCAAAAAACCATCCGCAGCTGGTATACATAAACATCGCATTACGCTGCATCTCAAGCAACTTGACAACCTTTACCTTATCTTCGCCGGAGAGTTCTTTGACGGAGTGCTTTGAAAGAAAACGTTCTACGTTTTCGCGCGACCTATCCAAAATAACCTCGATATACTCATCTCTTACCCGCCAAGGGTCCGCTACGAACTGAGATATCTGTTCTTCGTAAATGCGGGCGAGATTGTCTCTCAGCCAATCCATCGCTCCTCGAAGCGGCGCCCGCCATTCCTGAGTCCAGCCGGGATGCATATTTAAGTTGCAGCCGCAATTATTCCTCCACCTCTGGACGCCATGAATGCAGCTCCAGGAAGAATTCTCAAAAACCTCCACTTCATGCGTAGGGGGATGCTTCTCTAAATATTCTCCGTAAATAGTAATCCGAGCCAGTTTTTTAGACTCCAGGTAATACAGGCAATACGCCAGGGCCATATCTCCATAGCTGTGATGGTGTCCGTATGTTTCTCCGTCTGTAGCTATATGCACAAGCTGAGGTCCTTCCTGCTCAGAGAAAACGCCGGTTAATCGCCTGGCAAAATTCTCCCCGTTTTCCAAGACTTCGCCGAAGGCAACATCCTTGGATATTGGGCCGTCGTAGAAAAACAGAACAATTGTCCTGCCGGAAGGAAGATGGCATAAATAAGGCATTTTGGGATCTATTTTTTCTCCGCTTACGTCTTTCCATTTTTTATCGCCTATTTTTCGTACCCGCTTAGCCTGGCCCGCAGCGAGGATTGTAAACTTGATTCCGAATTCCGTCATAATATCGAGTGTCTCCAGGTCAATTGCCGCCTCAGGCAGCCACATTCCTTCCGGCTTTCTTTTAAAACGGAATTCGAAATCTCTAACGCCCCAAATTATCTGGGTTTTTTTATCCCGAGTGTTGGCAAGAGGCATAATCATATGATTATAACATTGGGCAATGGCTGAGCCGTGTCCTGAGAAATTCTTCTGACTCTCTTTATCCGCCTCAATTATCACGCGGTAAACCTCCGGGTCGTGATTCTGAATCCAGGAAAGCAGAGTTGGCCCGAAATTAAAGCTGATTTTTGAATAATTGTTTACGATATCAATAATCTTTCTATCGAGGTCGAGAATGCGCGAGGCAGCGTTCGGGGCATAACATTCTGCGGTAATCCTCTGATTCCAATCATGGTAAGGATATGCCGCATCCTGAAGCTCAATCTCCCCAAGCCAAGGATTTTCTCTGGGGGGTTGATAAAAATGCCCGTGGATGCATATGTATTTCTGCAACTTACTCCTCCCTTCTATACAGCGTGAAGCAAAACGGATTCATAGTCAACTCTTGAGGTTGCTCTAATATTTCGAGAGTCTGAGAACCAGGCCCCATCCATTTAGCGTCGGATGAATCAATCAGCTTCCTGGCTTTACCCTCGATAAAGTCTGGCGAAAATGAGATTTTCCTGTCGTTAAAATTCATAATACAGTAAACGCAACTGTTTGAATGCCACCGCTGGGCGAAAATCATTTTTTTTTCTTCTTCGCCGCTAATTTTTAGATTATTCTTATCTAAATTTGCGAGCTCCGGCAATTCCCTCCTTAATTTTATGAGCTCGCGATAAAAATCAAACATCGCCTTGTGTTGGTCTTTATTTCTATTCTCCCATTTTAGTTTGGATTTAAGGAAGGTTTCAACGCTCTGCGGGTCATGCATCTCTTGCTTCCATTGAAACGACTCGAATTCTTTCCTGCGGCCTTCCCTTACGGCTTTTATCAAAACCGGGTCTGAATGGTTGACAAAATAAAGAAAAGGCGACTCCTCGGCATATTCCTCTCCCATAAAGAGCAAAGGAACGTAAGGAGAAATTAATAAGACTGCTGCTGCCAATTTTAAAGCCTCAAAAGAAACAAGTCCAGACAACCTTTCCCCGAGCATCCTGTTTCCTACCTGGTCATGATTTTGGATAAATACCACAAATTGATTAGCTGGTATATCCCTGGAGCAGCTGCCATGACGCCTTTTGCGGTAATTGGAGTATTCCCACGAATATACAAAACCTTCCTTGAAGCACTTTACAAGATGCCTGATTTTTCCGAAATCTGCGTAATAGCCGGTATTTTCTCCGGTAAGAAGAGTGTGAACCGAATGGTGAAAATCATCGCACCACTGGGCGTGGACCCCATATCCTCCGGACTGTCTTTTTCGAATCACCCTTACGTCGTTTAAATCGCTTTCCGCTATCAGGTAAAAATTCCTTCCTTGCTTCTTTGAAAATTCCTCAACTTCCTCTGAAAGCTCCTGTAAAATGTGTTTTGCGCTCATGTCGTAGATGCCGTGGATTGCGTCGAGCCTCAAAGCATCCATATGATAATGCTCAAACCAGTATAAGGAGTTTTGAATAAAGAAGTTTCTTACCCAATCGCTGTAAGCGTCATCGAAGTTTATTGCTTTCCCCCAGGGGGTTCTATATTTTTCCGTAAAATAAGGCCCGAACTCGGCAATGTAGTTGCCTTCTGGTCCAAAATGATTATAAACGACATCGAGGATAACAGACAAGCCCCGCTTATGGCAGGCATTAACCAACCTTTTTAACCCCTGTGGCCCTCCGTAAGAATTTTGTACCGCAAAAAGATATGCGACATCATATCCCCAGTTTCGCTCTCCCGGAAACTGGGAAACCGGCATAATTTCTATGGCATTTACGCCGAGTTCTTTTAAGTAATCGAACTTAGAAATTATCCCTTCGAATGTCCCTTCGGGTGTGAATGTTCCCACATGTAATTCGTATATAATCATCTTCTCCAAAGGGATAATCTCCCTTATTGAGTCTTCCCATTGAAAATCCGCATGGTCAATTATTTCCGATGCCTTATGAACCCCTTCCGGCTGGTAAAAGGAAGCCGGGTCAGGCCTATCGCATTCATCGTTAAGCCTATAACAATATCGTGTTCCTGGATATGCCTCTTCAGCCACAGCTTTCCAGTATCCATTGCTGTCTTTATTCATCGAAATTAAGCGCTGAATAGGGGAAGTAATTTTTAGGGCGACCTCTTTTAGAAACGGCGCCCAGACAGTAAACTCACACCTCCCGCTACCGCAATAATAAGCCCCTATTCTCATTCTGGTTCTTTCTTTTTTTGACTCGCTCATTTCGCTGTTATACACCATGCCGTCTCCCGTATCGTTTGTTGTTACTTAAAACGAACAGGTCCGAGAAGCACACCCGCCGGAATATTCCGACTCTGCTGTAATTAAGTTATCTTTTATTTCTGGCCGGCCTTCCGCTTTATAATCAAAAGTTAAAACCTGCTCCTTCTTACTTCCGTAACGATATACGGTTATCCCCTTGCGTTTTAATTCATAGGCCATCAGATATATTCTCCTTACGTCATCAGCTGTCGCATCGGCGGGTAAATTAATGGTTTTGGAG
>CAYMKG010000037.1:2734-9071 GCA_964391145.1 uncultured Planctomycetales bacterium | reverse complement strand
GAGCAAACACCTATTTATTTAGACCCAATCAGGGCCTCAGCCTCCTACAGCTGTCCCCTGACAGGTAATCAAAAAGAACCGGCATTTTTTTACGTGAGCACCGATGGGGTCCGTGAAAATATCCATCAGGAATATATTTTCGTTACTGCTCATGAGACTTACCCCGGCCATCATCTACTGGATTCCATCAGAAGAAACATTAAAAATCCAATACGCCAGCAGATTGAATCGCCCCTTTTTTACGAGGGCTGGGCCTCTTACGCTGAAACACTTGTTGAGGAATCTGGTTATTTGAACGACTCCAGGCAAAAACTGATTGGCTTAAGAAGGCAGGCCTGGAGAGCAATAAGGGCGAAACTTGATGTGGGCGTAAGAATAAACAAAATGAAACTTTCTGAAGCAGAAAGGGATTTACGGTGGCTCGGCTACAGCCCATCCAGAATCAAAGCAATGCTCCAACACTATTTACTTACTCCCGGTTATCAGTTATGTTATACTATTGGCAAATTTGAGATTGAAAGGTTAAAGAAAAAATTCGCACATAATATGGGATTAAAGAATTTCCATGATTGCTTACTGACTGGAGGACAGCTCCCTTTTGATCTGATTGAGAGGAGAATGCAGAAGTTATGTCAGGCGAATTCTTAGGTTATCACTCTGAATGGAATATGGGCAGCCCCGGCGGATGGGATTATCAAAGGATGGCACAGGAAATAGGGAAATTTTCCTGGCAAAAAATAAAGCAAAAATCCGGCGTCGATATAGAATTAGATTTTGAACATCCTATTCTTAATCCCGTTCCTGCCTTTGCCAATTTACTCCTTGAAACTCACCGGAGAAAATTCGGCACAGAGAAGCCGTTTATCGCTTTGGTGGCTGAAGAGGAAACCCTTCAGAAGGTCGGAGAAAATATTCGCTTTATCCGATATCTGAACAGTCTGCCCGATGTCTCAGCCTGTCTGATGAGCCCGGATAAACTGGAGTTAAGAAACAATCGGATTTTTGCTGGCGAAAACAAAGTTACCTTAATATTCCTGGATTTCAATAACAATGTGATTGTAAAATTAAAAGAGAAATACAATCTTCGCCCTCTCATTGAGGCAATAAAGCAAGGGATAGTTATAAATCCCAGAGGGATGGAGCCGATTGGGGCAAAGGGTGTATTTGAAGCAATTACCTCGGAATATAAAAACCAAATGAGTGAAACCACGCTTAAAAGAACTCCCTGGACAAGGCAATTTTCTTTACGCTCAACCGCCGGGCCAGAGGGAGAAAAAATCCCCGACCTGGTTAAGTGGGCAAAGGAAAACTGGGCAAATATAATCTTAAAGCCGGTGCATGGCTATTCAGGGCATGGTATTATTATCGGACATAAAGAGCCGGATATTGATAAAAGTGTACAGCAGGCGTTAGAGAGCGGCGATTATATCATCCAGCCCCTTATTCCAATGAACCTCTGGGCAGAAGAATATCCCTGGATTGATAGAGAAAACAAGAGATTATTTCTAAAAACCTGGCAGACTGATTTTCGCTGCTTCATTACCCACAGAGGCCTGATTGGCTTTGTCACCAGATTCGGAGGTATCCCTACCAATGTCGGTTCAGGCGGAGGAGTGCAAGGCTCAGCAATCTTGCGCTCAAAAATTTCTGTCAATGAGGCGATTAAAAGAATAAATGAGGCAATACTGAATTTAGGATTTGATTTTATTGCCCAATTACAGGAAGAAATTGATAAAAAATCTATTGAAATGGGAAATGTATATCTATTAGGCCCAATCATGTCCACGCTAAGACCAAGGATAATTACTCCTGAACATATCCAGGAATTGCAGATTTATGCCAGGAATCTCTGGGATGACGCGGTGAAATTAGAGGCTCTTTGGCGAAGAGGAAAGCTGACAAAATACGTTCAAATAAGCAAGGAGGAAGAAGATATTGCCCATCTTGCTCCCTGGCAAGGGAGTCCTGCCTTAATTGCCTCGGACGGCCTTTTCTGTTTCAGGGAAAACGTATGATTAAGGTTAGAAAAGACTGGTGGAAAGATTTTTTTAACCGTCTCTATTTAATTACCGACGCCCGCAGTGTGTGCAATACTAAATTAACCTGCAGAGAAGTGGATCTTCTTGAAAAGATTTTGCGCCTGAATAAATTCGAGCGGATACTCGACCTATGTGGCGGCCAGGGAAGGCACTCGATAGAACTGGCCAAGCGCGGCTATCGGGATTTGACTGTTCTTGACTATTCTAATTATTTGATCAACCTGGGGCGGAAATTAGCCAAAAAGTCAAATCTAAAGATAAATTTTCGACGGGGCGATGCGCGCTCAACTGGATTGACCAGCAATGACTATTCAGTTATTATTGTGATGGCTAATTCCTTCGGCTATTTTCCCGATGAAAGAGAGAACCTGAAAGTTCTAAGAGAGGCCAATCGGCTCCTTAAACCCAAAGGCAGATTACTTCTTGATCTGGCTAATCCCGTTTATGTCAAGAATAACCTTAAACCAGTATCCTGGCACAGAATCGGCAATGACATTGATGTCTTTCGAAAAAGAGAAATGAAAAACAACCTGGTTAAAACACAGGAGATTGCAATTTCTCAACAGGAAGGGCTACTTAGGAATGAGTGCTATTGCGAGCACCTTTACAGCAAAACAAGAATTCGTCAGTTGCTTAAAAAGGCTGGGTATAAAAATATAAAGATAAAAAGTAACTTATCCCTGCACAAAAAAAGGCAAGACTATGGCTTTCTCACCTCAAGGATGATTGTTACCGCATCCAAATAAGGTGGCTATTTTCTTTGTATCCTCAAGTAACTGCTCCTCGTATTCTTGCATATACTCAATAACTACCGGCCCTTTAAAACCAATTGAGCGAAGATAACTCAGGAATTCTTGATAAGGAACAGAGCCTCTTCCCAGGGGCTGATGCTGCATATTGCAAACAACGTCGCTTAAATGAACAACCGCCACCTTATCAAAAACTGCCTTGAATTCTTCAATGCAATTTTCGGGCGAATCCAGGTGACTGGTATCAAAGGTAAGATTTAAAAAGGGTAGATTAAAACTCGAATGCATCTGGCGGGGTGTGCAAATCCATTTTCTCTTGCTGGCTGATGAAGGAAAATTCTCATAAGCAAGGATAATTCCCGATTCTTCCAGCAGCGATGCAAACTCCTTTAATTTAACCAGGGCCAAACTACGGTCTCCCTTTTGAGGATGGATAGTAATTAAAGTAGTCTTATAAACTTGCTTAATTTGCTCGATAACCTTCAGAAAATCGGAATCAAAAACATCAACTGTCGGAGCGTGAACCGTAAGAACACTTATGTTTAAAGAATCGCATATGTCTTTGATAAGATTGTGCTCCATTTTAAAAAAATCCTGATGCTTAAAGAATGACAATTGGATCGCCGTATCTCTAAAAGCAGACAAAATATCAACCAAATTTTCTTGTTCTTCCGGATAGATAAATCTTGAGGCAAGGATTTGCATTTATTCGTACTCTTAATCAGGCACCTCTCAAGGGCAACTGACGCAGGCTAATTCCTGGACAGCCTTTTTAATTCTCAGCATTCGTTCGGGTGAAGAAGGATGGGTTGAAAGATAATTCCTGATCATTGAGCGGGGAATCTCAATAGCAAATCTCTCAAGAAACGATACGCATACGCAGGGGTCAAAGCCGGCAAGATAGATAAATTTTACGCCAAAATAATCCGCTTCTCTTTCCAGGTCGCGAGAGTAACTCGCTTTGAATACATCGGCGGTGCGCATTACTAAATCGCCTGTTCCCGGCGCAGCTTCTTCAGCAATCAATCCTAAAGGGATACCTATTAAAAGCGAAAGAAGGGAACTCATCTGCGCTTTGGATACATGGCCTCGCACAAAATGAGCCAGCTCATGAGCCAGCACGGCAGCAATTTCGTCATCGGATTTGACGAAATTCATCAGGCCATAGGTAACATAAATCGCATTGCTGCTTGCTGCTGCGTTTACCTCCTGAACATCAACCATTACAATCGGCACATTTATGGGAATTGAGCCTACGGTCAAAAAAATATCCTTAAGAACGCCCCCTCTCTGTACTTGTAATTTAATCAAATCTCCTATATTTAATTTCCTGAAATACTGATTAAATTCACGAACCGAAGAAATTCTTTCATTGTCTACAGAAATTAAAAAATCACCTGGCAAAATTTGCGCTCGTTCTGCTGGCGAATCTTCAATTACGGCAATTACCACCAGCCCTTCATCTGCTTGAAGACGATACAATTGCTTAAAATATTTATCAATTTTTGACACGTACATACCCAAATAAGGCCGCGGCCCTTCTGAAACTTTAATTTCATCCTGGGGAATATGAGAAATTAGCTGATAACCGATGTTGTTAACCTTCTCTAATTGCTTCAAGCGAAACCCCAGGGACTTTACCATCAATTCCTCTTGGGCTCTTAGAATCTCTTCTTGACTTACCGATGGCCCGGTAATCGTGGCGCAGCCACTCAGCGCAAAAAGCACTAAAATTAGCAGGCCGCCATAACAAATCGCTCTCGCCATTACTTACCTCCAATCAACGCAAGAGTCTCCTGGCGGGTCTTTTGATTCTCCCTAAAAATCCCCCGCACAGCCGAAGTCACCGTCAGTATCCCGGGTTTTTTGACTCCACGCATTGAAAGACAAAGGTGCTCAGCTTCAATCACTACCATAACGCCTCTTGGCTCAAGCTTTCTCATAATAATTTCGGCGATCTGAGTGGTAAGCCTTTCCTGAACCTGGGGCCTTTTGGATAAGACATCGACCACCCGGGCTAATTTGCTTAAGCCGGTAACACGCCCCCCTTTGGGAATATAAGCGATATGGGCGCGACCAATGAACGGAATAAGGTGGTGTTCGCACATACTTTGCAGCGGAATACCCTTTAGCAGAATTATCTCATCGTGCTTCTGATCAAGGATTACCTCAAGTTCCTTTTCCGGATGCTGCTTAATACCTGAGAATATCTCTTCATACATTTGGGCAACCCGTCTTGGTGTTTCCCTTAAATCCCTTCTTCCGGGGTCTTCGCCAATTGCAATCAAGATATCTCTTATTGCCTTTTCTATCCTTTTCTTATCCATCTTGCCTCCGCTGTTTAGGGACGTTTCTTGGGTTGTTCAAAGATGTGTCCCTCTGAAATGACTACTTGCCAATACAAAATTCACTGAAGATTCTATCCAGCAAATCTTCAGAAAAACGCCCACCCAAAATCTCATCTAAAAAACCAATTGCATCTTTGAGGTCCTGCGCAATCAACTCGAGAGGTAAATTTATCCTCACAGATCTTTTCGCCTGCAGAACTGACTTTTGAACTTTTTTAAGCTGCTGGATGTGCCTAAGATTGCTAACCCAGACTTGTTCTCCTGACTTAATTTTACCATCAAATACAAATTGAACAATTGCATCCTCCAGCAAATCGAGATTCTTCTGCCTTTTTGCCGAAATCTGCACAACGCGCTGGAAATTCCTGGCAATTTCCTTATGGTTAACTTTCTGCCTCAAATCAATTTTATTAATCAAGACGATAGTCGGTTTTGACTTGACCTTACGAATCAAAACCTCGTCTTCGCGAGATAATTCTCTGCTTCCGTCAAAAATAAGCAAAACCAAATCTGCTTCCCGGATGCATTGCTGGCTTCGAGAAACTGCTTTTCTTTCAATTAAATCCCGCGGCTCGATTATTCCGGCAGTATCAACGATTCTTATCGGAATACCTTTAATATCTATCACTTCTTCAACAGTATCGCGGGTTGTGCCGGCGATAGGCGTGACAATCGAACGCTCGCATTTCAATAATGCATTTAGCAACGAAGATTTGCCTGCGTTGGGTTTGCCGCAGATAACCGCCTTTATACCCTCACGGAAAATCTTGCCTTTTTTTGAGCCTTCCAAGAGTAATTTTAATGCATTGTTTGAGTGTTCTAAGTTTGTAGAAATAACCTCAAGATCCACCGCTGCTAAATCCTCATCGGGAAAATCAATATTCGCTTCTAAAATACTGAGCGAATCTAATAGCCCGTCTCTTAATTGATTCAATTTCTTTGACAGACTTCCGCTTAATTGCTCTAAGCTTATCTTTAAAGCGTAATCGGTTTTTGCCCTGACAATATCCAATACTGCTTCGGCCTGAGCCAGGTCTATGCGCCCGTTTAAAAATGCGCGCTGAGTGAATTCTCCCGGTCTGGCTAATCGCGCTCCGGCATCCAAAACTAATTCCAGGGTTTTTCTTAAAGGGATAATTCCGCCGTGGCAGTTTATCTCTACGATATCCTCCCGCGTATAACTTCGAGGCTTACGCATTAC
>CAYMKG010000037.1:0-2634 GCA_964391145.1 uncultured Planctomycetales bacterium | reverse complement strand
CCCCGCTATATCCTTATCCTTGGAAATCCCCAAAACCAGGACCACGCGTTTATCGGGAAAAATTTCAACGATTGTTTCACGAAGCGCTTTAGCGGAAGCTGTGTTCTGGGCTCCGTCGAAAATTACCAACGGCTCCTGCGGGATAATCTCAAATCTGCCTGGCCAAATAGTATTATATAACCCACTTTTTATTGCTTCAAGGCCTACTCTTATTTTAAAAAATTTGCTCAACGCCAAAACAACTGCTACAGCAACAGCAGCATTGATTACCTGATGCATTCCTAACAGCTTTATTTTCAAACTGGGCAGCCTGCCAAATTCGCCGTTTATACTAAAGCCCTGATAATTACGGGAAAAATCCGTTCGCTCAAAGATTATATCTTTGCCGATTTCATACAAAATCGCCCCTTGAACCTTACACCTATCTCTGATTACCTTCATAGCTTCCTCTTCCTGTGGCGCAGTAATTACAATCGGGTAACGGGTAACGGGTAACGGGTAACGGGACACATCGTATCCCGTATCCCGTATCCCGTATCCCGTCTTAATAATTCCTGCTTTCTCAAAAGCAATTTCGGCCAGAGTGCTACCCAGCTGCCTGGTATGCTCAAAACTTATGGGAGTTATAGCCGCAACTAAAGAAGAGACCGCGTTAGTCGCATCCAGCCTTCCGCCAAGGCCTGTTTCCAGCACAGCGAAATCTACCCCTTTTTCTTTAAAATATTCAAAAGCCAATGCAGTATACACCTCAAAGAAAGAAAGCGCTCCGTATTTTGACCGAGAATTATATTTATCAATCTCGGGTTTTAAACTTTCTACTAAAGTACATAATTCTTCACGAGAAATCATTCCTTCAAAATTGCGCCTTGCGCCTTGCGCCTTGCGCCTTGCGCCTAAAACTCTTATTCTCTCCCTAAAATCCGATAAGTGCGGTGAGGTGTAAAGCCCAATCTTATAACCTGCTTCTCTTAATATACTTGCAATATAGGCGCAGGCTGAGCCCTTGCCTTTTGTGCCGGCAATATGAATACATTTCAAATCTTCCTGGGGATTATTTAGCTTATGCAGGAATTCCTTTATCCGCTCTAATTTCAGAGATTGCCTATAAGGATATCTGGGTATCCTTTCGTAGTTGATAAATGAATTTAAATACTTAATTACTTCGGCGTAGGTCATTATTAGCTTATCGCTTATAGCTAATTGCCTATCATTACGATATGCAATAAGCAATATGCGATATGCTATTTTAATGTCTGAAATGCCTCCTGCCGGTCATTACCATCGCGATCTTATACTTATTGCAGGTTTTGATGATTTCCTCATCGGAAATTGAACCCCCGGGTTGGATTATTGCCTTTATACCCCCTCTTGCCGCCTGGGCAATTGCGTCGGGCTTAGGAAAAAAGGCATCTGAGGCAAGGCAGGAATTTTTGGCAAGGCCTCCCGCTTTTCTTTTAGCGATTATCACCGAGTCTACGCGGGACATCTGGCCTGCGCCGATACCTACGGTTCGGGTTCCTCTGGCAAGAACGATGGCGTTGGATTTGACGTGTTTGGCTACTTTCCAGGCAAAAATGAGAGTCTCCAGCTGCTTCTTTGTAGGTTTTTTCCTGGTAACGACCTTAAGATTATTTATCTCATCTATATTTGTATCTTTATCCTGAACTAACACTCCTCCGCTTATCCTCTTAAGGTCAAATTCATTTACCGATTTTGATTCAGGCAACTCTAGTATACGCAAATTCTTTTTTTGCTTAAGAAGATCCAATGCCTCTTGCTCAAAACCGGGTGCAATTACGCACTCCAGAAATCCGCTTCGCACAATCAGACTTGCAGTTTTTAAATCAACTCTTCTGTTTAGGCCTACGATTCCGCCAAAGCCAGAAACGCTGTCGCATCTGAAGGCATTCAGGTAAGCCCGGTCTAAAGATTTATCTTCCGCGGCGCCGCAGGGGTTGTTATGCTTGATAACCACAGCTGCCGGGGGCCTTAATTCCATTACCAACTCCCAGGTACTGTTTAAATCTAAAATATTATTAAAAGAGAGTTCCTTGCCGTGAAGCTGTCTTAGATTAATAAGGCCTTTGTTTGCCCCCTGCTCTTTATAAAAGGCTGCTCTCTGATGGGGATTCTCTCCGTAGCGTAGGTCCTGAATTTTAGTAAAAGCGAAATTTAATTCCTGAGGAAATTCCGTTGTTTTCCTCTTGGCTTCCTGAACTCTTGTCTCTAAATAGTCATGGATTGCCGTCTCGTAATGCGAGGTTAATTTAAATACTTCAACAGCTAATTTTTTGGCTGTCTGGGTGCTTATTATGCCCTGGTTTTGCCGGAGTTCGTCTAATATCTGCGAATATTGTCTGGGGCTAGATACAACCACAACAGATTGATAATTCTTGGCTGCGGAGCGCAACATAGACGGCCCTCCGATATCGATATTTTCAATCGCCTCTTCCTCAGTTACGCCTTGCCTGGCAACTGTCTTCTCAAAGGGATAAAGATTCACCACAACCATATCAATCAAGCCGATGCCGTGATTTTTCAACGCCTGGATATGATCCGGATTATTCCGAAGAGCCAGGAGGCCGGCGTGGATTTTAGGATGCAAGGTTTTTACTCTTCCATCAAGCATCTCGG
>CAYMKG010000036.1:6029-9440 GCA_964391145.1 uncultured Planctomycetales bacterium | reverse complement strand
GCTTTTTTCCAATTCTTCTCTTCTGTAAATTAGTCTCCCTCTTTCTTTAATTAACTGCTTGATTTCGGGAATTTCTTGCTCTTTGGCGAGCTTCTGCAATATTTCGTTAATCCTGTCTATTTCTTTTTTAGTTTTTTTAACCTGAGTATTTAATTCTTGCAACATGTTTCCGTACTCTTCAGGCGAGCGCCAAAAAAGCGGTTTAATTCGTTTTCTTTGCGGCTCAATAAGCTTTTCTTTAGCCTTCCTCTCTATTTTTCTTGTTTCGTTCTGCTCTTCTTCAGGCTCTTTTAGCTTTTGTTTTGAGGGAGAGAAAAAGGACATCAGGCCTTTTGGAAAATCGGCGTATGAGACCGAATATTTTTGTTCCAGCAAAGGGTAAAAAGGAAAGGGGATATCAAAGCGGGGGATAATTGAGAAGATTGGCACGACGAGTATAAACATCCCCAAGATAAAGATGGCTCCGATCTTTAATTCCTGAGGGATCCATTTTTGGGGTTGATAATAAATTTCTTTTTTCCCTTTAATATCCTTTAACAGATTGATCGCTCTCAAGGCGAGAATCCAGACTATAAAAAATAATGTGATATACCTTAATTTGTATATTTCTGAGGTTTCTTTACTGAAGCAACAAAAAACAATGAGTCCCAGCGAAAGCACCATTAGGAAGTAGTAATCTCGCTTGGAAAGAACGGTAAAGGTGTGCAATATTAAAAAATACATCCAGGCTTTTATCAGTCCGCTGAGGATATCCGTTGGTTCATTAATAAAAAAGGGCAGTAACGCCCTGATGGTAAGGCCGATAAATAAAAGGTTCAGGAGTAGTTTAAAGTTGGGCAGGGGTTGGTTTCTTTTTTGCTGCCACCAGCTTGTTGCAAAACCGATGAAGGTGAAAGCGACAAATAACCTCAGGTCTCCGAATTGATTTCCCAGCGATAGCAAGGCGACCGTAACCAAAATTCCAATGATTATATGTAAAGAAAGCATAATTATACTGGGTTAAAGCTGCTTTCTAAATCCACCCCATTGGGAATGCGATAGGTTTGAACATCCGAACTTTTTGCCTGTATATAATACGCCGGATATTTGGGCAAGGCCTTGTCAAAAGTATAAGAAACCAGTTGTACCTCGATAATTGAAACATTTTTGTGGTAGATAAGCTGTTCGGATGCCTTGGCTGCTTCTATATCGTTGTCCAATCTTATCACTATAAGCGTGGAAGTCGGAGGAATGAAGCCGGTTAACATCGTTAACACCTGCCCTAAAGAATAAGAACAGTTTGATTCCACCTGGGCGAGCAGCTCTAATATGGTAAAAAAGTGGGACGGATCTCTCCCGAAAGAAGACATCAAGGGTTTATCCTCGAAGGCCAGCAGTTGAACTATGGAGCCCTGGTCAAGGAAATACTTGCTTAAGGAAGCAGCGATTTTAACCGCGTATTCAAGTGTCGTTTCTTTGCCAAAACCTAAATTGTTTTCCCGCTTTAAATCCAGAACGATAGTTATTGCATGAACCCCGCTTTGTTCAAAGTGTCTGACTATTAGTTCATTATGTTTTGCGCTGGAAGGCCAATGGATTTTGCGAAGCCCGTCTTCCTGGCGATACTCTCTTATGCCGTAAAACTCCTCATACTCACCGCTGCGCCTGCTCGTGCGGGGCCCATACCGCGGAGTCACTATACCTTTCATAAAGGGGGCAAGATAGTGAACGTAAAAAATTTGGGGGTAAACAGTTAATCTCGAGGAAATATTTACGATTTTAATTTTTTTAAACAGCCCTAACGGGTCAGAACCGATAATCATGAATGGACCAACCCAATAGACTCCGCGCTTAAAACAGAACCCTTTGTAAGTCCAATTTATCACTGAGCGTCTGGAAAAATGGGGAATTAGTATCCTTTTTTCCTGGTTGTAGATTGTATCAGCAGGAAAATTATCAACCAGGTGAATATAATAGTTAGTAAATATACTGCGATTTTTTAAGATAACCTTAACCTTTATCTGTTCGTCTTCGTAGGCTGCGCCGGGCATTAAACGCATGCACTCGACATTCGTCAGCGTAAAACAAAAAAACAGGAAGGATAAGAGCAAGATGCTGGCTAAGATTGCCGAAATTAAATAGATAAAGTCAAACTGGGTATACCAGGAAAAGAATAAAGATGCCACAAGGAGGATTATTAGAAGCTTTGCCCTTTCTGTCAGGACTCTCATATTTATACAGGCACGTGCACTTTTTCCAATATTTCTTTAATGATTTCCTGAGATTTAGCCCCTCTTACTATGGAATTTGGGTATAAAATAATACGATGGTTTAAAGCGGGAATTGCTACATTTTTTATATCTGAGGGCACTACATAATCGCGCTTATCCAGGAGTGCATATGCTTTACTTAAATGCATTAAAGCAAGTGAGCCCCGGGGGCTTGCTCCCAATTTTACATCGGGATGCTGACGCGTGGAGCCGATTATTTTCACTATGTATGCCAATAGATCTTTATTTATGTTAATTTGGTTGGCCTTGTCCATTAAAGTTAGAATGTCCCCTAGGTTTAAAACAGGCTGAAGGTGCTCAATGGGGTCCTTTCTCATACGATTTTCTAATATATTTATTTCCTCGTATTCGGAAATGTACCCCATGCCGAATCTCATAATAAACCTATCCAGTTGTGCTTCGGGAAGCGGATATGTTCCATAAAATTCGATAGGGTTTTGGGTGGCGATAACGAAAAAAGGCTCGGGGAGTTTATAAGTAATGCCGTCAACCGTTGCGGCATACTCTTGCATACACTCCAGAAGCCCCGATTGAGTACGCGGCGTAGTCCGATTGATTTCGTCAGCCAGGATTATGTTCGCAAAAACCGGCCCAGGCCTAAATTCGAATTTTCCGGTTCCCTGGTTATAAATGCTTACTCCGGTTATATCCGAAGGGAGTAGATCCGGAGTAAATTGAATTCGTTTAAATTCAGCGTTTATCGATTTGGCCAATGACTTCACTAACATTGTCTTGCCTAAGCCAGGAACATCTTCAATTAAGATATGCCCTTTACTTAACAGACCCGCTAAAAGCAATTTTATCACTTCTCGTTTTCCGACAATCACCTTTTCAATATTCGAGATTAGGTGTTCAATCGTAATTATGACGCTCACTTTTTCCTCCCTCATTTATTTTGTGAATCCGCGCTTCTTCCTGCGCGTTTTTTCTTTTCACCCCGTTAGAAAGGAAGCTTTCTCTTTCAAACTTCCTAACGGCGTTCACCTGCCTGCTGAGTCGCTTTACGCCTCAACCTTTTACTTGAGAATTATAACATAAAATACAAAACATTTGAATAACAAATTATGCATGTTAAAATATTTCTATTTCAATTAAGATATGCCCTTTACTTAACAGACCCGCTAAAAGCAATTTTATCACT
>CAYMKG010000036.1:3600-5929 GCA_964391145.1 uncultured Planctomycetales bacterium | reverse complement strand
TTCAATTAAGATATGCCCTTTACTTAACAGACCCGCTAAAAGCAATTTTATCACTTCTCGTTTTCCGACAATCACCTTTTCAATATTCGAGATTAGGTGTTCAATCGTAATTATGACGCTCACTTTTTCCTCCCTCATTTATTTTGTGAATCCGCGCTTCTTCCTGCGCGTTTTTTCTTTTCACCCCGTTAGAAAGGAAGCTTTCTCTTTCAAACTTCCTAACGGCGTTCACCTGCCTGCTGAGTCGCTTTACGCCTCAACCTTTTACTTGAGAATTATAACATAAAATACAAAACATTTGAATAACAAATTATGCATGTTAAAATATTTCTATGCGCAACGTAAAAATAACTGTAGAATACGTCGGGACGAACTACAAAGGCTGGCAGCGCCAAAAGAACACATCTAAGACAGTGCAGGAAGCAATCGAATCAGTCCTAAGACGAATCTTACAGGAAAGAATAAGGTTGATTGCCTCGGGCAGAACCGACGTCGGTGTACACGGCCTGGGTCAGGTTGCGAACTTTAAAACTAAATCCAGGCTCCCCTTAACGAATCTAAAGCAAGCATTGAATAGCCTTCTGCCGAATGACATCGTGATTATAAGGGCAGAAGAGGCTCAGCCGGACTTTCATTCACAGTTCGACGTAAAAACTAAAATTTACCGCTATATTATTCAAAATCAAAAACAACCTTCGGCGCTTTGGCGCAGTTTCGTTTATTTTGTGCCTTATAAGTTAAATCTAAAAGCAATGCAAAGGGCGGCGAAGTTTTTGGTCGGTGAGCGTGATTTCAGGAGTTTTCAGGCAAGCGATACAAAATTGAGGAGTAGTATAAGAAAAATAAAAAGAATCAAGATTTATAAAAAAGATTATTTCATTCCGCATCTTTCACCGTTTCCCAGGAAGAGCACCGCAAAGAAAGGAGCTGGTTTTATCTATTTCGATATTGAAGCAGACGGCTTTCTTTATAAAATGGCCAGGAATATCATCGGCACCCTAATTGAGATCGGAAAAGGAAAACAGACTCCCGCAAGCATTAAAAAGACTCTCGCTTTAAGAAACCGGAAGTTCGCTGGCCCTACCGCCCCAGGATGCGGCCTTTATCTGCTTCGGGTTAAATATTAAAAACCGTGGTAAACGGGGATTTTCATTATAATTGACAGAACTCTGTTTTTTATCTATAATAAAAAATCTATGAAAAATATGCCTAACAGAACCGGTCATTTTGGAATTTTTGGAGGCAGGTATGTTCCTGAGACGCTTATCTATGCTTTGGATGAGCTGACCCGGGAATACTCGGCTGCGAAAAAAAATCCTCAATTCAACAAAGAACTAGATTATTATCTCAGGGATTATGCGGGTCGGCCCACTCCTCTGTATTTTGCCCGAAGTTTAAGCCGGTGTTTGGGCAGAGGCATTAGGGTTTATTTAAAAAGAGAAGACCTTCTTCACACGGGGGCCCACAAGATTAATAATACCTTAGGCCAGATTCTGCTTGCTCGGAGAATGAAGAAGAGGAGGATAATTGCCGAGACCGGAGCGGGCCAGCACGGAGTCGCTACAGCTACGGTCGCTGCCATGTTTGGTTTCGAATGCGTAATCTATATGGGAACAGAAGATATAAAGCGTCAGAAACTGAACGTATTTCGCATGCGGCTGTTAAATGCCCGGATTATACCGGTAAAATCCGGCTCGCGCACTTTAAAAGACGCCACCACCGAGGCTCTTCGCGATTGGGTAACGAACGTGCGCACTACTCATTATATCATCGGTTCGGTGGTCGGACCTCATCCTTACCCGATGATGGTTAGAGATTTTCAATCGGTAATCGGCCGGGAGGCGCGCAGGCAAATTCTGGCCAAAGAAAAACGGTTGCCCGATTATCTAATAGCTTGCGTCGGAGGAGGAAGCAATTCCATTGGTTTGTTCTCTCCGTTTTTTAAAGACAGAAAGGTCAAATTTATCGGCGTAGAAGCTGCGGGCCGCGGGTTATCTTCGGGCAAACACGCGGCTACGCTGGTAAAGGGAAACATTGGAGTTCTTCACGGCGCAAAGTCTGATGTACTGGAGGATAGATTCGGGCAGATAAACATTGCTCATTCTGTGGCGGCGGGTTTGGATTATCCGGGAGTAGGACCGGAGCATGCCTATTATAAGAGGATTGGCCGGGCGCAATACACGGCGGTAACTGACCGCGAGGCCTTAAGGGGCTTTGATTTATTATCGAGATTAGAAGGGATAATTCCTGCCCTGGAGCCGGCGCACGCAATTGCTTACCTCAGGAAAATTGCTCCGAAGTTAAAATCCAATTCCGTTGTAATAGTTTG
>CAYMKG010000036.1:0-3500 GCA_964391145.1 uncultured Planctomycetales bacterium | reverse complement strand
CGGATGGAATCTGTGTCTGTCGGAGTTTGGCTGAGGGTTGGCAGCAGGTATGAATCCAGAAACACAAGCGGCATTGCCCATTTTCTGGAGCACCTTGTTTTTAAAGGCTCAAGGAGATATTCCTGTCAACAGATAAAGGAATTAATCGAAGGCGTCGGCGGAGCATTGAACGGCTTCACTTCCGAAGAGGCAACGTGCTATTTTGCCAAGCTGCCGGCAGCAAAGCAATTTCGGGCCCTGGATATACTCGTCGATATGGCAGTAAATCCTTTACTGAAGCAGTCAGATATCGAAAGGGAGAAGTTTGTTGTTCTTGAAGAAATCAAAATGCACAAAGATTTACCTCAAAGTTACGTCCACGACCTTTTTCAGGAGCTCCTTTGGCCCAGGCACCCATTGGGGGCACCCATCCTCGGAGAGAATAAAACAATTTTACGCCTTAATCGCCAGGATTTAATTTCGTTTCAAAAAAAACATTATACCCCTTCAGATATGGTGATTGCCGTTTGCGGCAAGCTGGAACACAAAGAAATTTTAAAAAGGATAAAGGAAAAATTGGGAAGCCTGAAAAACGACAGTAAAAACGCGTTTGAGCCCGCCCGCGGCTATGAGCAGGGCGCCAAAATCAAAATTCTCAAGAAAGACATTGCCCAAACACATCTTGCCCTGGGTTTTTACGGCATAAATAGAGACCACCCCGATAAATACATTTATTCTCTTTTGCATGTGGTTTTGGGGGCAAATATGTCCAGCCGTCTGTTTTCCGAGGTCCGCGAGAAAAGGGGACTTGCTTATGCGATAGGGTCGCACATTAAGGGCTTCGCAGATAGCGGAATGTTTTTGATTCATGCCGGAGTAGATAATGCCAAATTAGTGCAGGCTGTCGAAGTAATAGCGAGAGAGTTAAGAAAGATAAAGAAAAAATTAGTTTCGTCAAATGAGTTGCGCCGGGCAAAGGATTTTTATATAGGCCAATTGAGGCTGGCTCTGGAAAGCACCCTGGAGCATATGTTTTGGATAGGCGAACCAACTCTTCATTTAAATAAAACTTACAGCTTCACCGAGGTTCTGAAAAAGATTGAAAAAATCAGCCCGCACGATATAAGGCGGTTAGCTTGCGAAATTTTTAGAGCAGAGAAAGTCCGCCTGGCAATTATCGGGCCGTTGAGGGAAAAACAGGGAGAAAAGAAACTATATGGCTGCATTAGAAACTTATAAAGCAAATTCCAGAAGCAGGGCGTCTCGCTCTTTTGGACCCAGCGAGTTTCTCCTGTTCCTTCCGGAAATAAAAGAGTTTCTGGAGAGTAAGGATTTCGCTTCGCTTAAAGATCTCCTTAAGAACATCCATTCCATCGATATTGCCGAGGGATGGGGGCGGCTGGAACCTCAGGAAAAAATATTAATATTTAAATTGCTGACCCCTAAAAAAGCAGTTGAGGTTTTTGAGGATTTGCGGTTCGATGAGCAGTCGTATTTATTGAATAATCTAGACAACGCCGAGGTTGTCCCGATTTTAAACGAAATGGCTTCAGATGAGCGGGCCGACCTGTTCAAGGAGCTGCCGCCAAAAGTGATGAAGAAACTCCTTTCGCTGATGAGGAAGGAAGAGGTAGAAGACGTTCAACAGTTATTGAGTTTTGAAGAAGATACCGCAGGCGGCCTTATGACTTCGGACTTTTTGTCTTTAAGAAAAGATATGACTGCCCGGCAGGCAATTTTGTGGCTGCAAGAAGCCCACAAAGGTCAGGCTGCTTACCATTTTCAACACCTGTATGTTTTGGATGACCAGCGCTGCCTTATCGGTTTCGTAGATATAGATACTTTAATTACCGCCCCTCCGGATATCCTGGTGAAAGACATAATGTTTTCACCACAAACAATAAAGATTTACGCAGATACGCCTAAGGAGGAGGTAGCCCAGAAATTCAGCCGGTACGATTTGGTGGATGCCCCCGTGGTTGATTCGCAGGAAAGACTCGTTGGGGTTATTACCATAGATGACGTTGTGGATTTGATTCAGGAGGAGAATACCCGGCAGTTTTACGAAATTGGTAAGATGCAGCCCGCCGGAGGTCACGAGATAAGGTACGCAACCGTTAATGTGGCGGGGCTCATAAAGCGCCGCGCTGGATGGCTTGTTCTCTTGTTGGTTTTGCACGTGTTTAGCGGCTGGATTTTGAAAAATTTTGAATATGCCCTGAGCACAGTGGTGGCTCTTGCATTTTTTATTCCAATGCTGTTAGATACCGGCGGCAATGCCGGGGCCCAGACTTCCATAACAATCATCCGCAGTCTTGCCACAGGAGATGCCAGTTTTAAAAATATTTGGTACATCGCTAAGCTTGAGATTGCTTCTTCTTTGATTATGAGCTTAATCGTGGGTTTGGTTGCTTTTCTTCGCGCTTATTGGTTAGAGCAGGCAGTCCTGCTTTCCTTGGTAGTCGGAATTACTATGATGTCGATCGTGCTGGTGGCTATTCTTACCGGATTTTTTCTGCCGTTTTTGTCCAAGCGCATGGGGTTGGACCCTGCGGCTTTGGCTGGGCCGATTACTACTACTATCGTAGACGTTACCGGCTTAATTATCTATTTTAAGATTGCCCAGTTTTTTCTGCCGATGCTGAAGTGAGTTTTTCAGATATGGGGGGGGGCGCTTTCAGTGTCAGCACTGAACGCGTAGCACGAAGTGTCATTGAGGTATACGAATGTGTTGACAAAATCGGCCTTAGTTGTATAGTGTATTTATTAAGAAAGGAGGGCAGAAAAGATGTGGGAAGGATTGGTTCTCGGTCCGGGGAAAGCCGCCTTGGTTCAGATCGGCAATTTCTTTCTTAATCTTGGCCTGATTGTTCTGGTACTTATTGTCGGCTGGCTGATTGCCAAGATTGTAAGGACAATAGTCGTTCGCGTCTTAAAGGCGGTTAAATTGGATGTTCTTTCTCAGCGGGCCCGATTGGACGAAATCTTAAGGAAGGGTGGCATCAGATATACGCTTTCGGAGTTATTAGGCTCAATCTGTTATTGGCTCCTGGTTTTGGTTGCATTGGTTGTGGCAGTAAACGCAGTAGGGTTAAGCGCTGCCGCCGAGCTCTTGAACCGGATCATACTCTATATTCCAAACGTTATCGCAGCAATATTCATCTTGGTTTTAGGCGCGTTCCTGGCCAGGGTCTTGGGGAACGTAGTTCAAGCTGCCTGCGCTAATGCGGGCATCACTCAATCCAAGTTTTTAGCCAAGCTTGTCGAAATTGTTATAATCATCTTTGCTCTGGCGATTACCCTGGAGCAGCTTAACATCGGTAAAACAATTATCGGATTAGCGGTAAACATCATTTTGGCCTCTCTGGGATTAGGTTTCGCTCTGGCTATCGGCTTGGGCTGCAAAGACATTGTCGGCAAAGCGGCATCGGAGTGGATTGAGAAACTTAAATCCAAAAAATAGATTTCACAGTCTGCAAATAGCCAAGGCGGCGTAAAATTTTGCGTCTTGGCTATTTTTT
>CAYMKG010000035.1:0-10127 GCA_964391145.1 uncultured Planctomycetales bacterium | reverse complement strand
GCATGGCGCGGTTGAATCCCAGGCCTGCGTGAGCAGTTACTCCGGTCAGTATTATATAGAGTATCTCCTCAAGTTTAAGGGTCGTGCGCATTGCATTGGAGATTTCGTAGAGGATGTTTAATTCTACTTTGGTTTTATTCAGCTCTTCTCTTAATCTGCTTATTTCTTCCATATCTTAACAAATAACTCAATTTTTAGCATAATCTTATGTAAACTTTGCACAAGTTATAGCGCAGATATTTTATCTTTGCCTGTGTTAAGAAATTTAGCATATTTTGCTATCTCTGTCAAGGTAAACACGAAAGAAAGCAGATTTTGCTTGAAAATTGAATTGATTTGTGCTATCTTAAAATGTTATGAACGATGTTATTTATACTATTCGAGAGCGCGCAAAAACACAGCTTAAAACGATTGTCTTGCCTGAATTTCAAGATGCCCGCATAAGAGAAGCTGCTGAAATTATTGAGAAGGAGGGAATTGCCCGAATTTTGCTTCTTGAGCCAGACAGGATAGATGCGGAAAAAAGAGAGAAATATAGTAGGGAATTTTTCCGTTTACGCCAAAAAAAAGGAATAACTCTCGAAGAGGCCAGAGAGATAATTTCTGATCCCCTTTATTATGCAGCGATGATGGTGAGGGATAAGTCAGCTGACGGTTTTGTCGCCGGAGCTTTTTATACTACCCCTGAAGTAGCCAGAGCGGCGATTCGCTGTTTTGACCTTAATCCTCAGATAATAATGGCTTGCAGTTGTTTTATTATGGTCTTGCCTGATACTACTTGGGGCGAGAAAGGCGTGTTTGTTTTCGCTGACTGCGGAATTGTTCCTCATCCGAATAGTGAGCAGCTGGCTTGTATTGCGATTTGCGCTGCTGAATTAACCAGAGAGGTTTTAGAAATCCAACCCCGCATTGCCCTTTTAAGTTATTCCACCAAAGGCTCTGCGCGCGGAAGAGCGGTGAGGGAGGCAAAACTGGCTGTTGAGCTTATTCGTCAAAAGAAACCCGAACTTTTGGTGGATGGGGAACTACAGGTAGATGCTGCAATAGTTCCTGAGGTAGCCAGAATAAAAAAGGCCGATGTTATTTTAGAAGGCAGAGCCAACGTCCTTATTTTTCCTGACTTAAATGCCGGCAATATCAGCTATAAGTTGGTGCAAAGGCTTGCTAATGCTCGTGCAATTGGTCCGTTAATTCTGGGGCTAAACCGGCCCTGCAGCGATTTATCAAGGGGCTGTTCAATAGAGGACATTATAGACTGCATAGCAGTGACGGCAATCAGAGCGCAGATTAGCGTATAGTATAGAGCGTTATGAATATCCTGATTATTAACTGCGGAAGCTCCTCGATAAAGTATGAGCTATTTAGTATGCCCGGAGAAAAAACTATGAATCGGGGAGTCATTGAGCGTATAGGCGAGAAGGATGCTGAAATTCGTGACCACTACTCGGGGCTGAAGATAATTCTGGATAAGATGAACCAGGTAAGTGGCGTAGGACATCGGGTTGTGCACGGAGGTGAGAAATTTAAAGACCCGGCTTTAATAAATAAAGAAGTCATTTCTGATATCCGGGCATGCTGCAAATTGGCGCCCTTGCATAATCCGGCCAATCTCGAAGGCATAATCGCTGCCCGCCGTCTTCTGGGAGAGAAAATTCCTCAGGTTGCAGTGTTTGATACCGCCTTTTACTCTAATCTACCGATGTTCGCTTACATTTACGGCTTGCCTTACGAGTTTTACCGGAGATTTGGCATAAGAAGATACGGCTTTCACGGCACCAGCCACGAGTATATTGCCAGGGCAGCCGGTAAAATCTTAAAGCAGCCTTTTAAGAACTTAAATCTAATTACCTGTCATTTAGGCAATGGCTGCAGCGTTACCGCAATAAAAAAAGGAGTAGCTGTTGATACAAGTATGGGCTTTACTCCTTTAGAGGGACTGGTTATGGGTACCCGCTGCGGAGATATTGATCCGGCAATAATTACGTATCTTGCTCAGGAAAAGGGTTGGCAGATTAAGGATATTGACCGGATTCTGAATAAAAACAGTGGGCTTAAGGGCATATCCGGGATAAGCAACGATATGCGCCGGTTAAATAATGAGGTTAAAAGGGGGAACACGCGGGCAAAGTTAGCTGTTGAGATTTTTGCATACCGCGTTAGAAAATATATCGGCGCTTATCTAGCAGTCCTGGGCAACTGCCACGCAATTGTATTTACAGGTGGCATAGGAGAGCATCAGCCTGGCCTGCGGCGTAAGATATGCTCAGGGCTTTTTTCTCATTTGAAAATTGAACCCCGAATTTTAGTAATACCTACTCATGAAGAATTAATGATTGCCCGCCAAACTTATGATATAATAAGGAGGCATTATGGGTAAATTCCGATTGTTGCCGTGGATACAGGTTTTTGTTCTATCGGTTTCTCTGAATTGTTTTGCTCAAACTCCACAAGAAACAGGGTTTCTTGTGGGGCAAGGGGGGGTGGAGATGAAGAAGGTGGTAATGATAATCGCCCAGAATGATTTTCGCGATGAGGAGCTCCTGCAGCCAAAAAGGATATTAGAAGAAGCCGGAATAGCCGTTAACGTTGCTTCAAGAAAGACGACAGAAGCCAGGGGTATGCTGGGTGCAAGGGTTAAGCCGGATATGACAATTCAGGACATTAAAGCGCAAGATTTCGATGCGATTATTTTTGTCGGCGGCAGCGGAGCAGGCACATATTGGGATGACGCTCTTGCCCACAAAATCGCTAAGGAAGCCCATTCAGCCGGTAAGATAGTGGCTGCGATATGTATTGCTCCGGTTACCCTGGCCAAAGCAGGCTTATTAAAGAACAAGAGATGCACGGTCTGGTCTTCAGAAGCGGAGAAGCTAAAATTAGTAGGGGCAAATTATACCGCAGGAGCTGTTGAGAGAGACGGAAATATAATTACCGCCTCAGGGCCTCAGGCAGCAGCGCAATTCGGGAGAGAAATAGTCAAGGCTCTAACTGAATAGATATGTTACTTACAATCTTAAAATCCAAAATACACCGGGTAAGAATTACGGAGGTGCAGCTTTACTACTCCGGCAGCGTTACCATTGACCGCTTGCTTATGCAAGCCGCTGGAATCGTTGAGGGAGAAAAGGTTGAGATTTTAAATCTCAATACCGGGCAGCGGATTGAAACCTACGCAATAAGCGGCAAGGAGGGCTCGGGGGTAATCTGTCTGAATGGCCCGGCCGCGCGCAGCGGCTACATCGGTGATGAGGTAATTATTCTTTCGTATGGTTTAATGGAGGAGAAGCAGGCTCGGGAGTTGAAGCCGAAAGTCGTTTTCGTTGATGAAGAAAACCGCCTTAAAAAAGAATCGGCTTCTTGATTGGTTTAAACAGGATATTCCGATGTCGAGATTCTGACAAAGTTATGTTCTTTAAAAAGATAAAGGATAAGTGAAAAAAATCCTTTCTTTTTTAGTTAGGGTCTGCATTAGTGCGGGAGTTCTACTTTTTTTATTTCAGCGAGTTGACATGACCAGAATCCTCCAGGCCGTCTATAAAAGCAACAAGCCGATTTTAATTTTTGCAGCTGTTTTGATTTCATTCGGTTATATCATCGGCTTTTTTCGATGGAGGATGTTGCTTAAAGGATTAAATTTGAATCTGCCGCGCTCTCTTATATTTCGGTCATTCTGCATAGGTTTTTTTTTCAATCTTTTTTTTCCTTCTACAATCGGGGGGGACCTCTGTCGCAGCGCTGATTTGAGTGCGGTTTCTGGCCAACCCCGACAGGTAGTGGCCAGCGTGGTGTTAGACAGGTTAAGTGGATACACTGCCTTGACTGTCGTAGCTCTCGGAGCTCTATTAATAGGCCACAAACTCATTACAGAGATTGCCGTATTTTTTGTTTTAGGAATCATTGTGATATTGCTGGTAAGCATTTTAGCAATATTATTCAATAATTTTCTATTCTCAAAGGTAAGTAAATTTTTCAGCTACTTCGGCAGAATCGGCGAGGCTTTAAGCAATCTCTACTACGAAATATATAAATTCCGCGAAAAGAAAAAGATTATATCCAAAAACTTCCTTTTCTCTTTAATTATCCAATTAATTATTCCCTTGTCGTTTTATTTGCTATCTCTTGCTTTAGCAACAAAGATAAGTCTCGTTTACTTCTTTATTTTCGTTCCGATTATTGCCGTAATAACCGCGGTTCCGATCTCTATAGGAGGATTAGGATTAAGAGAAGCAAGTAGTATGTTCTTTTTCACCACGGTAGGTATGTCGGCAGAGATTGCGGTAACGATTTCCCTTTTGAGCTTTTTTATAATTTTCTTACTCGGCACCGCCGGAGGCGTTATCTATGTTTTTGCATTTTCTAATCGACGGCTACAACGCGATTAAGCAGGTAAAATCTTTAAACAGAATACGCAACTTAAGTGAGGCGCGTGTTGCGTTGATAAAAAGCATTCAGGCAAAGCGGTTACTGAAGGGTAAGAACAATCAGATTACGGTAGTCTTTGACGGCAAAGAAGAATGCGGATTTTCATTTTTTACCTCCAAGGACTACCCAAGTTATGCGGATTTTCCTTTTAAAAGTAAAACTCCGCTAAATATAATTTTCAGTAAGGGTGAATCCGCCGACGAGGTAATAAAGAGAATGGTCCAGGATTCCTCGAGGCCCAGGCAGATTATAGTGGTCTCCGATGACAAGGGAATAATTTATCTTACAAATTCTCTTGGAGCAAAAGCTATGTCTCCGGCCGAATTTCTCCGCGAAGAACAGAAGCCGCGGCCAAAAAAACAATATACAAAAAGACGCGCTGAGTCCTTAAAGATAGAGCTTTCCTACCAACAGCAGGAAGAAATAAACCGGGAATTAAGAAGAATTTGGGGGTCACTGAAGCACTGATTGTCACTGAAACACTGAGTTTTACTGAGGCACTGAACTTTTCAGTGTCTCAGTTTTTTCAGTGTCTCAGTGACGAAGAAAGCGCTTTCCTTGACCTCGCACCTTTAGGCATTCAACCTGTAACCTAATAAGGATGTTAGGGTTAGAAAAATGAATAAAATAGAGGTGCGGGGTTGACATATCCACAAAATTATGTTATACTTTTACAAATTTTACCCCCCCTGCTTTCTTGCGAAAGCAAGAAGGGGGGGTTAATAATGGGGGTATGGAGGCGGTTTTGGAGTATATAAAACAGTTTAATTGGGTTGATATTTTAGTCGTAATTCTTTTAATTAGAATATGTTACGTGTCTGTAAAGACAGGATTTCCGGTAGAGTTATTTAAGCTGTTAGGTATCGTTTCTGCCATTTATCTTGCTTGCCATTATTATGTTAAGGTAGGAGCTTTTTTGAATAACCGCATACCCCTTGAAGGTGCGGGTTGGCTTAAATTCTCAACTTTTCTGGCGTTTTTGCTGCTTGGCTTAGTAGGATATTTTGTATTTATGGTAATTAGGAATTTCTTGATGGCTTTAATAAAAATGGAAGCAATTTCGTTGCTGAACCGCTGGGGTGCTTTGATGTTAGGCATAATACGAGCGGCGCTATTCGTGAGCTTGCTCCTCTTTACGCTTGCTGTTTCCAATAGCAATTATTTAAAAAATAGCCTCACAAATTCCTTTTTATCGCCCAGATTTCTTAAACTCACGCCGGCTGTGTATGGGGTTTTATGGAATAATCTTTTGTGCCGTTTTATGAATAAACACGCATTCAATAAGGCTGTTTTTGAAGTTTTAGGAGAGTAGGGCCTGACGGGATTATCGTGGAGGTTTGGTGGGATGAAATTATCCGAACTGTATAATCAGGCAATTCGATTAGGGCGGCGTTATGACCCTCGCGGTAATCGTCACTGGCGGTATTCTGATTCGGCTATTCTTTATGGCAGCCCGGATACCGAGGTTAGAAAGATTTTAGTGGGCATTGACATAGAGGTTGGCGAGCTTTTACTCGCCGATAAGTTGCGGCAAACCCAGGGTTTGGATTTGGTTATCTCCCATCATCCCGAGGGTTGGAGTTTGGCGCAATTGTACGATGTAATGCAGGTGCAGGTTGATATGCTTGAGAGCGTGGGGATTGAACCGGCTGTAGCGCATCAACTTATAGAGGAAAGAAAAGCGGAGGTTCAAAGAAAGCTTTCGCCGGTTAACCATATGAGGACGGTCGACGTAGCCAGAATTCTGAATTTGCCCTTTATGTGCCTGCATACGCCTGCGGATAACCACGCTTCGTTCTTTATCCAGAGATTGCTAAGGAAAAACAGGCCCAAAAGACTAAAGGAGATAATCGATATTTTGAACACGCTTCCCGAATACAGAGAGGCCAGGAGGAATTATGCCGCCCCTCGGATTATTCTGGGTAATCCACGAAGCTTCGTAGGTAAGATTTTTGTGGAAATGACCGGCGGTACAGAGGGCTCTAAACAAGCATTTAAGAGCTTAGCCAAAAAAGGGGTCAGGACTTTGGTTTCTATGCACTTAAGCGAGGAGCACTTTCGCCACGTAAAAGAATCGGATTTGAATGTGGTGATTGCCGGCCATATCTCCTCGGATACCCTGGGGCTTAATTTGCTTTTAGACGGGATTGAAAAAGAGGAGAGATTGGAGATAATTAATTGTTCTGGGTTCCGCAGATTTAACCACGATGGCAGGATATATTCCGGAAAATATTTTAGATGATATTTTAAATAAAACCGACATTGTCGAGTTAATTTCCAGCTATTTTCCGCTTAAGCGTGCCGGTCGGAATTTTAAGGCGCTGTGTCCGTTTCATAACGAGAAGACGCCTTCGTTTATGGTGAATCCCCAGAAGCAGATCTTCCATTGCTTTGGGTGTGGCCGCGGGGGAAACGCCTTTAGTTTTCTAATGGAATACGAACGAATGGACTTTCTGGAAGCTGTCAGAACATTGGCGAGTAAAGCGGGGATTGCCTTACCTCAGGACAGTTCTTCCAGTAAGACCACCAGCTTGGTTTCTAACCTTTATAAGATAAACGGATTGGCGCGCAATTTTTACAAAAATATATTAAATTCCTCCGTGGGTGCATCAGCGCGGGAATATTTGAACAAACGCAACATAAACAAGGAGACGATTCAGATTTTTGCGTTAGGCCTGAGCCTGGATAAATGGGACAGTCTTTTAAATTACCTTCGCAGTAAAAACATAAGTTTGACACTATTGGAGAAGTCAGGATTATTTTGTTCCCGCGAAGGCGGAGGTTATTATGACCGATTTCGCAAGCGCCTAATTTTTCCGATTTTGGACGTAAAGGACCGGGTGATCGCTTTTGGCGCGCGCGCACTTACTGATGAAAAAGAGGTGGCAAAATATATTAATTCTCCGGAAAGTTTAATCTACGTTAAAGGCCGGCACCTATATGCTCTGAATCTTACAAGAGAAGAAATAAGGCAGAAAGACTGTGCTGTGGTCGTGGAAGGCTATTTTGATTGCATAACCGCTTATCAGGCGGGAATCAGAAATGTGGTTGCCTCTCTCGGCACGAGCCTGACTGTCGACCAGATAAGATTGCTGAAGAGATATACTCGTAATGTTATTATGGTCTATGATTCCGACCAGGCCGGCCAGGACGCTACGATGCGCAGCCTGGACCTGTTTATACAGGAAGCCGAAGTCATGAATGTGAGGGTTGCGGTACTGCCGCCGGATTTTGACCCCGATTCTTTCTTGCGTAAATACGGCTCCGGGGCCTTTCAGAATTTAATCAACGCTGCCCGAGGGTTGTTTGATTACAAATTAGAAATTTTGACTTCGCGCTACGATATGGCTAAGCCCGAAGGCAAGGCTGGCGTTGTTCAGGAGATGCTGATTTCTTTAAGTAATTTTAAAGACGCAGTTTTGCAATCAGAGTACGCGCGCAGACTCGCTCAGAGGCTGGACATTAATGAAGAGGCTTTGGTTATTGAATTGAGGAAGATAAAGGACAAAAAGGTATACATCACTCCGGATTTTATAAGAGGCGCATCCTTAAAGGTTAATCCGACCGAAAGACTTTTAATAAATTTGATTCTACGGGAAACCGAGCTGGTAGACAGGATTAAAGCTGTGCTTTGCCCCGATGATTTTCAGGACGCAAGACTCGCCCGGGTTTTTTCTCTGATATGCGATTTAAATTCTCAGGGCAAGGCAGTTCAACCTAGCCGGCTCATCGGTTATCTTAACGACCGAGAATTAACGAGCCTTATTTCTGAATTGGTCGCTGAAGACGAGCCGCCTCAAGAGAGTAGTGAAGAGATTTTGAACGACTGTATAACCAGGATAAAAAAGCAGCGCTTAAATTCAAAATGTCAATCATTGCAAAAGCAGATAAAGACGGCTCAGCAGCAGGGTGATCAACCCCAGGTAAATCGTCTGATTGTTGAATTGCGAGACTTGTTGCGCTCACAGAGTTGAGGGAGGTGCTTATGAAAAAAAGAAGTATAACTAAAAAAGAAATAAACAGGATTGTTTGTCTGGGCAAGGAAAAAGGTTACTTAACCTACGATGAAGTAAATAATCTTTTGCCGGAAGACATTTCCTCCTCCCGGGATATCGATTATTTATTTGACCTTCTGGGGAATAAAGATATCCCGGTTGTGGAGAACGTCGGGATGCTCCTGCAGAGGAAGGTTGAAAAGCAGGAGGAGCGTGTTTTGAAGAAGGCATCTAGCATTGAATTGCCTAAGGCCGAACAGAAATTCATTCCTCTGGACGATCCGGTGAAGATGTATTTGAAGCAAATGGGCTCTGTTCCTTTGCTTTCCCGGCAAGAGGAAATTGAACTGGCAAAGAGAATTGAAGATGCGGAAAAGAAATTTAGGCAGGCGGTTTTTTCTTGTCCCTTTGCACGCCAAGCGGTTTTAAATATAGCCAATAACATATTAGAAGGAAGGCTGAATTTGGACGAGATAGTAAAAGATGATGTGACATCAAACCGGAAAGCTGTATATAGAAAAATTGTCAGATTAACCAAGCTTTTGCGGAGGACCCGTCGCCATACCAATTGCGTCAATCTGCTTTTAAAATTCAATCTTACCACCTGGGTCATTGAGTCTATCGTGAACGAAATGGCAAAATTGGTAAGAGAGCTGAGAAGGATGAAACGCCAGGGAGTTCCCCCGAGAAAAAAATCTGCGAAAAAAAGAATAAAGAGAAAGGCAATTCTTTATCAATTGGATAATTATCCTTATTCTAAGTTAAAATCTCAACTAAAGGATGTCAGTATCGCTCAAGCAAGATTTAATCGCACTAAAAGAAAGCTGGTCGAGGCAAATTTAAGGCTGGTGGTGAGCATTGCCAAGAAATATACCAATCGCGGTTTATCCTTTTTAGACTTGATCCAGGAAGGCAATATCGGCCTAATGCGCGCCGTTGAAAAATTCGAGTATAAGCGGGGTTACAAATTTTCCACATACGCTACCTGGTGGATAAGACAGGCGATTACCCGTTCGATTGCCGACCAGGCTCGGACAATAAGGATACCGGTGCATATGACTGAGACAATAAACAAGATTATCCGTCTTTCCCACCAGTTCGTCCAGGAGAAAGGCAGGCAGCCTAGTTCTGAAGAGATATCGGCAAAACTGCGCCTGCCTCAGGAGAAAATAAAGGCAATTCTTAAAATAGCCCAGGAGCCGATTTCTCTGCAGATGCCCATCGGCGACGAAGGAGATACAAACTTCGGAGATTTTATCCAGGATAAGAAAGCCATCTCTCCGGCGAACACTACTGTCCATTCAATGCTGAAGGAGGAGATGAAGGCTATGTTAGCTACTCTAGGCTCAAGGGAGAGAAAGATACTGTCTTTACGCTTTGGGCTGGAGGACGATACGCCTCATACCTTAGAAGATGTGGGCAAGATATTCAAGGTGACGCGCGAGCGGGTTCGACAAATCGAGGCAAAAGCATTGAAGAAGCTTCGCCACCCGAGCCGCTCCAGGAGATTGCGGCCCTTCCTCGATATGAGCCTTTCTCAAGAGCGAAATTATTAATATATTCTTTTCCCTTATGTTTCGCCTAATCCTTTTTGATTTTGTTGCGGGATCGATTTTTCCGACCACTGGTCTTTTTGGCAAAATGAATTCCCCGCAATAATGGTTACCGACACCGCCTTTTACCGATACAGCCACTACCATAGTAATTCAG
>CAYMKG010000034.1:7284-10240 GCA_964391145.1 uncultured Planctomycetales bacterium | reverse complement strand
TAAAGAGTTCCCTTCAACCAACACCATTTTTGTTTAATTCTTTTTTACTGCAGCCAAAATGACCTTTATATTTTAATAGATAAAAGAGACTGGGTCAACAAAAAATTAATCTTTATTAAAAATAAAACAGGGACACCCTTTGACCCAATCGGAAGGGTGTCCCCATTTAGATAGAATTCGAAATTTATTAAATTTTGGGGACACCTTTGTATTCAGCGCAACCCCGCACCTTTTTTGCTACGAAGCCCCGCACTTTCCCACGGCGAAGAGAAACTACGCAGTAAGAAAGTGCGGGACGAAGCGTCTCTTCGCAGTAGAAAGGTGCGGGGCGATTGGATGAAAGGGTGTCCCTAGAATGTGAAGGTTAGATTTAGATAGACCTGATTTTTGTCGCGGAATTGGCCGTTAGAATCCTGCTCGTTTCCGTAGAAGTAGTGGATGCCGGCTGTCAGCCATAAGTCGTCTCTTACCTCAAATTTGAACTTAGGAGAAACCCTGCCCTGATTATCGTCTGTCCAGGTCCACATTACTTCTGTCTTTAGCCGGTCGTGCATAAAATCGGTTTTGATTTTTAAAGAGAAGATGTTTTCAATCTGATCCTGCGCCCCATAACTATAAGGACTCATATTCTGATAAGGCTTGCCGCCAGGAGTAGGATTAACCTTGCCGGGTTTGGCATCTTGTAGAATGTACTGACCAAACTGAAAACTCAAAAACCAGTTTGTTGCTACATATTTATCCACTCCCATTATCCAGAATAAATTATCCCAGCGATTAACTCCTTTTGTAGATGCTTTGTCAACATCTCCATAATAGGTCGGCTCGTCATTATAATAGGCAATATCTCCTCTTAGAGTAATACCTTGTAAAGGACCGGGATTAATAAATGTGCGATTAAATGAGCCGCCGTATAAGCGGTAGCGTTTAAAGCGCCGTGAATAATA
The DNA here is from genome assembly GCA_964391145.1 of uncultured Planctomycetales bacterium. GTDB lineage: Bacteria > Omnitrophota > Gorgyraeia > Gygaellales > JAHJCI01 > CAYMKG01. Next base: position 9,296 of record CAYMKG010000034.1, on the reverse strand, counting down.
CCAATTAGGAGCGGCGCTTTCCATATAGGTGCGTGCGGAATAGTAATACCCATAAAGAAAATTCAGGGTATATTCTAACTCGCCAAACCTATCCATCCATTGTAAACCAAAAGTAGAATTCTTGAATTGCTTTCCTGGATAAAATATTTCTTCACGGAATCCCATTCCTAATGCCTTTTGCCCTTTTTTAAAGGCGTCGTATTTTTTATATGACCTGAATGCCAGGGGAGCATCTGGCGGGGTAGAGGTTGACTGTTCAAAATCGGGAATAATTAAAATCTGCAACATAGAATTAATTTTCGGGGCATACTTGATATTGACCATCCACAGAGGTATGCGCAGGTCAACAAAATCAGGCAGCCAGTATTCAGTTAAATCGAATGGATTAACCCTGTCCAAAACGGGAATGCCGTCCGCCTGGCCCCAGACAACCTGCTGCTTACCTATGCGGACATCAAGCTGGTCTGAGACGTAATCCAAATAGCAGTCTCTTAACCAGTCAGCGCGCTGAACGTGACCCATCTTTTTCTGCGCCGGGTCGTACTTCTCGTACCAATCGTATGCTAAATCATACCAATACCTGGTTGAGGCAAAAAAGACCCAATCATCATTAATCTTGTATTCTCCAGAAAGCTTAAGTATATTTTTAAACTTGTGAATATCATTGAAGGTGTCAAGACCCATAGTGAACTTATTTTCTAAGTAGCCGCTTAAAGTAAAGTCACCGGCATGAGCGTTTATAGTTATAAGAAAAAACAAGAAGGGCAAAACAATCAATCTTTTCATTTTTCGCCTCCTCAAAATCCAAAATGTCCGCCCGTTTGGCTAAAACTTACCATCTTGACCTCATCAAAGACTTTTCCGTAAATAGCTCCTCAGATAATCCCTGGTCAAACTTTATATTCTTCATTTCAACAACTGTCTTGTGTCCGGTGCGCAAGTCTTTAGCCTCCAGAAACATCATGGCTACATAATCCTTACCCTCAACTTCCATAATTTCATAATCCTTAAATATTGTTTTGAAAAGCCTTCCCTTCGGGTCATATATTTCATGATATATATCACCGCCCGTATTTTTATCTACCCAAACAATCCTTTTAGAATAATACCACGGACTCCTCTTAGGCCTTGCTTCTATTACAAAACAGTCGGTTCCTTGATGGTAAAGCTTATTATTCAATTCGGCCTGATAACCCTTAAAGGCCTCTTCTCTTAAGAATGAGTATGTCTCATCCTCAAACCTACGCGTGGTTATTTCTTCAATAGTAAAATCGCTACCCATAAAAGAATCTTCGGCCTGCGCAGCGGAAATCTTGCGAATCTTCTTAAGCGACGGCAGCCAGAGCCACTGCTGCTGCTCTCTGTGCGGCTGGATATATGACCAGGTAAGAGTAGCCAGGCCTTTAACCGCTGTGGGCCCGGTAAACATTACTATGTCTTTATAAGCAATGCCGTCAGATTCTCTTCCCAGGAGAATCCTCTGCCGCAAAAATATCCTCTCTCGGGTGAAGCCGGACTTGTCGATAAGATAAACATATCCGGTGGATTCATAATCTTGTGCAAATTTGGTATATTTTACAAAATACTTGATCTGCATTATTTCCTCGGCAGACATCCCCTGTTCGGGCTTATAAACCTTATGGTACTGTAATTCTAAAGCGTAAAGCTTATCTTGGAACAATAAACCAAATGTGAAAGCTAAAAAAATCAGCAACTTCTTCATCTTTACCCCCTTTCTTTTTTGTTCTGTATACTATTAGCTATTTGCCATTAGCTATTTGCTATTAGCTATTTGCCAAATATAAACTTGGGTCTGAATAAGGAGATTAAAATCGGCAGGAGCACTAAGGTCCCTACCATGTTAAATATTAAAGCCGCTCCCAGGGTGGCGCCAAACACCGCCTGCAGGCGGATATTCGAAAAAACGCAAACCAGAACTCCCAGAGAAACAATCATCCCGCTGAAAAAATCTGCCTTTCCCGAGCTAAGCAGAGATGTTTTAAGAACCCTCG
>CAYMKG010000034.1:2925-7184 GCA_964391145.1 uncultured Planctomycetales bacterium | reverse complement strand
CCGCTGAAAAAATCTGCCTTTCCCGAGCTAAGCAGAGATGTTTTAAGAACCCTCGCCATGCCTTTTCTTCTCCTGGCCTCTTCATGCATCCGAAAGAGTATATAAAGTCCGTAATTTACCCCCAATCCCATTGATAGAGAAGCTAAGGGCAAAATTTCCAAAGTCAGGCTCGTGCCGCTGAATCCGAGAATAGCAAACACAATCAGGATGCTTAAAGATAAAGGTAAAAGCAAAAAAAGCGCTGCGGATATGCTACCTGAGGCAATGCTTACGTAAATCAATACTAAGCAGGCGATAATAATAATGTTTGAGAATATATTGGTACGGATAATATCGTTTACCGCAGCCAGAACGCCTATGTCCCCTCCGGCATAGCGAAATTCCACGCCCGGATTGCCCGAAGAACTATGCGTGTTTAACCACTCTTCGGTCTTATCGATTATCTTATTTATCGTTTCCGCTTTATGGTCTTTTAAATCCACTTTAATATTGGCAAAGGCATAGTCGTCGCTTACCACCGGAGTGAAATCTCCGGGGAAGCTGGAGATATCATATAGAAAAACGTATTCCGCAACTGTTTTTGTCTTTGGGGGAATGGAAAAATACTCTTTCTTTCCCCCAAAAATTGCCATATTCATTGCCTTTACATAATCCACTAACGAAATAGTATAACCCACTTCATCTACCTCTTGCCTCAAGAAATTCTGCAGGGAATCCATTTCTTTCAAGACACCGCTGTCAAGCATCAAATCCTGCTTGCCCTCAACAAAGATATAATAGGAATTTGTGCCGCCGAAATGCTGGTTTATAAATCTCTCGGCTTTATTATATGGACTGGCAGGATAGAGGTGACTGGAACCTTCGGTGTTATCTCCAATTACCGCCTTCTTAACTCCAAACATCCCAATCAAAGCAGCAAAGATAAAACCAATAATAACAAATCTTCTTACTCTTTTATTTATGGCTGAATAGACTAACCTTACCAGAAACCTGTCCACAACCGTATGTTTCTCTTCTCTGCGCACCTCTAATATCCTGGGCCTCTTTTGATAAGACAGAATAGACGGAGTAAATATAAAACTGGTTGGAAAATTGCATAAAACCCCTAAGCCAGCCACCGCAGCCATATTTCTTATAGTGGCTATGGGGATGAGCATTAAAGATAAAAAAGCCAGGCCATCGGTGATGGTAGAGGTTAATCCGGGCGCAAACAAGGAGCCGACCGAATTTATCACTGCAGTTTTTGAATTGCAGGACTTGCTCTTCATTTCCTCGTAATATCTCTTAATCGAATGCACTGAGTGGCTTACCCCTAGAGCCAGGATTAAAAAAGGCACCAGCATTATGCTGGGGTCCAGCCGGAATTTAAACAAGGTTATTATTCCCATTGCCCAAACCGTAGCTAAGGAAGAATCCAATAAAGGTAAGATAACCCCGCGCTTAGAGCGGAAGGTTAAATACAGAATTATTGCCATAACTATGGCGGTGAACACCAATACCTTGAGCATCCTGGGCAGATAAAAATCAATCCAGCCTTCTAAAATGGGCCTCCCGGCAAGATAAATTTTTATGTTTGCGTCTTTTTCTTTCCCGGTAATCTCGCCAAGTTTGCGGAATATGTATCTTGAGGAGGTACCCGACTCAAAATCTGCCTGTATGAGCGTGGATTTAAAATCTTCGGAGACCATCCGGATGTACACATTGGGGTTATTTATAATTCTCTTTTTCAACTCCTCCATCTCGGACTGATTTTGCGGTATTTCCCTTAACACCCTATCTACCCGGAAACCCTCGGAATCCGCCTCGATATACTTTATCTTTCTTGCCGAAAGCGAGGTAATCCGGCCGGCGTTTATTCCGTCCATTAAGTACAACTCGTTAGTAATCCGGATAATCTTTGCCAGGACATCTTTGTTGAAAATATCGCCTTCCTTTACTTCCAGAGCAATCGAAACCTGGTTGAGACTTCCGAAAACTTCGGTAAGTTTATTTTGAACCGCAATATACGGGTGCCCCTGAGGAACAAAATCGCCTAAATTAGTCTCAATCTTAAGGTCCTTAAGGCAGTATAAAAAGAATGCGGAAAGCAAAATAAACACCGCGATAAAAAAAGCGCGGAAACGCACCACTGTTCTGGCAAATTTATAAGGCAGACTCTTCATTTATTTAGCAAGAACGGCTTTATCAATCTTACCTGAGCGGGTTTTAGGAAGAATTTCTTTAAATTCGAAATAATGGGGGATTTTAAAATGGGCAAGATGCTGGCGGCAGAAATACCGTAATTCTTCCTCGGCTAATTCCTTTCCTTCTTTTAACACCACAAAAGCCTTGGGCACCTCTCCTCTGAGCTTATCGGGAACGCCTATAACAGCTACTTCTCTAATCTTAGGATGGCGGCAAATTGCCTCCTCAACTTCCGGCGCATGGACTCTCTCGCCCGCTACTTTAATCATCTCTTTACGACGGCCGACGATATATAGAAAACCCTCGGAATCCACCCGAGCGAAATCTCCTGTATAAAACCACCCGTTGCGCAAAACGCTTCTGGTTAATTCCGGCTCTTTATAATACCCCTCCATAACCACCCAGCCACGAACAGCCAACTCGCCGACCTGGCCGACCGGCACTTCCCTGTCTTCATCGTCAACAATCTTTATTTCCAGCCAGGGTGCAGGCCTGCCCACGCTCTCGATTTTCTGAGAGTTCAAAGGCAATACTACATTGGGTGGCGAAGTCTCGGTCATCCCCCAGCCATTTAACAGATACGCATTTGGGCATACCTGATGAAATCTTCTTAAAAGGACAGATGAAGACGGTGCGCCAAAAACCACTACATATCTTAAGCTATTTAAATCAAATTTCTTAAATTCCTTCAGGCTAAGCAGGGCAGTATACATTGATGGCACTATCCAGAAGCAACTTACTTTATATCTCTCTATTATTTTTAAGAATTCCAAAGGCAAGAACCTCTCCTGTAAAATCGTAGTCGTTCCAAAATAAAGCATAGCCAAAAGATAAATCAATCCGCCAACATGGGAAAGAGGCAGCGAACAGAGAATTATATCCTGACTGGATAAATGCAAAAAATATTCAATCGATTTTACCGAACCGTCTAAATGTCGGTAATTCAACAAAACCCCTTTGGGATGACCGGTTGAGCCGGAAGTATAGAAAATTGTAGAATAATCAGAATTGGAAACTTCAACCCCTGGCTCTATCGGAGAATTCTCTTTTATTAAGTCGTGGAAATTTTTGAATTCCAGATTTTCTCCGAGAAGAATAATCTGTTCTAACCCCGAATTCTTTTTTAATTTTTTAAAATCGATTTCCTTTCTCTCTTTGGCAATCAATACCTGTGCTTGCGAATGATTAATGAGATTCTCCAGTTCTTCTTGAGTGAACGAGAAATCCAGAGGCACAACTATCCTGCCTATACAATAAGTCGCCAGGTAACTTAAAATATATTCGGGGCTATTCGGCAGGTAAATAGCTATTTTAGTATTCTTTAAAGGCGTCAATTGCTTTAATCCGTTGGCCAGGCAAAAGGTTAAATCCTTCAGTCGGGAAAAAGAAATGGACTGATTAGAAAAAACGGTTGCAGATTTATCGGGAAACCTTTTTGAAATCTCGGATAAAAGTTTAACCACATTCATTTTGCGGGAAATGCCTCCAGAGATTTTAGTAAAATTTTACTATGAAAATTTTACATTAAATAAAAGATATGTCAATAAAAAAATCTTGTCGGGCCGTCAGATAAAACGGGATTAGAAAAGACGGGTTAAGCCGAGGAGAGCGGAATGGGCGTCGATTCCCCGATTGGGCTGTTTTATGCTTGCATTAGATAAGTGGCGAAATCGGTATTCCAAAGTAAAAGCATTTTCTTTGCTGAAAAAATAATGTAGGCCCGAGCCGAAATGGAGAAGAAAATTAAATTGCGTGGATTGGTCTAAGGTATGCTGGGACATCCATATCATACCCACGCCGCTCTTTATATAAGGTTGGAATTTAGAAGTCTCGGGGAGAAGACCAAGTTTAAGCAAGAAGGAATTACCTACTTCAATGTTTGCTTCCGGCTGGATGACGAAACTAAGGAAAGGTTCAATCTGGAACTGGACCAAACCGGGAGGATTTAAGCCGACCTTCTTGGTTAGTGGTTTGATATTAAAATCGAAATCTAATGCCAGCGGCACGAAACGATAATCCTTTTTCTCGATTAGCTCTGCCTGAGCCCAGCCGCTTAAATATTCTATTCCCTGAAA
>CAYMKG010000034.1:0-2825 GCA_964391145.1 uncultured Planctomycetales bacterium | reverse complement strand
TAAAGGGCAATTCTTTTTTCGATGTTTATTAGTATTCCTAAGCAAAGAAGGGTAACTAAAAGGCAAGAGCCTCCATAACTTAGCAGAGGTAAAGGCAAACCTACAACCGGAGCCAGCCCTATGGTCATTGCAACATTAATAAAAAGCTGGATAGCTAAAAGCAAAGCTACGCCACTGGCTAAAAGGCGAGCGAAATCCTCAGGAGCTCTCTGAGCGACTCTCAATGCAGACCTTATTAAAAGATAATAGAGCAACAACAGGACTAAGCTTCCGACCAATCCCCATTCCTCGGCAAAGGTGGCGAAGATGAAATCCGTATGTGATTCGGGTAGAAAATGCAGTTGACTCTGGCTGCCTCCAAGCCAGCCCTTGCCGAATAAACCTCCGCAAGCCACGGCGGTTTTAGACTGAATTATCGTATAGCCCGCTCCCAGGGGGTCAGCGTCGGGGTTGACGAAAACCAGGAGTCTGGCTTTCTGGTAATCCTTTAATAAATGCCACAACAGCGGCGAGGTCAGAATAATACCCGATAATACGAAAAGTATGTACTTAAGCTTTACCTGCGCAACAAAGAGCATAGCAATAAATATAAAGAAGATAAATGCTGCCGTGCCTAAATCCGGCTGCTCAAGGATTAAAAGGACAGGTAGGCTAACGAATGCAAAGGGAATTAGAACCGCTTTTGTAAATCCCCAACTCTGCACCTGTTGCCTCAACCCCCTGCCCGGATTGCTAAAATAGCGCGCAAGAAAAATAACCACAATTAATTTCATCAATTCAGACGGCTGGAAGTTGAACCAGAAAATTTTAAGCCACCTCTGCGCGCCCAGGCGGATTAATCCCAAAAAGGCTACCATTATCAAAAATAATATACCTATCCCATAAAGCAAATAAGCAAAATCCCATAACCTGCGATAGGAGATTCCAGAAACGACCAAAAGGCAGATAAATCCCAACAAAAGCCAGGTAATCTGGCGCCAGAACAACTGCTTTTCTAATAAAGAAGCACTGGCGGCGGTACTGCTGTAAATAGTTACAATGCCAACTGAAGCAATCAACAGAATGAGCAGAATTAATTTTAGGGCAAACCTTGTCATAACAATCCTTCGGCGAGCATCCGTTTAATTATTTTTTTAGCCAGAAGGCAAGACCGGAGGCCTGTGCCGGAGTGTTCCAGAAAGACACAAATAACAAATTTTGGTTTGTCTGCAGGAAAATAACCTGCAAACCATCCGTGTGCCTGACCTGAGTCTACCTGGGCGGTCCCTGTCTTACCTGCAATTGAAATTCCTGCATCAGCTAAAACATAAGCCGTGCCGTGAGAGTCGCTAACCGCCCTGGCTAATCCTTCTTTTATTATTCGTAAGTTCTCTTCGCTTAAGCCCAAATCAATAATTTGAGGGGGCTTGGGTTCTAAAGTTTTACCTTCATCCTTTATAGACTCAAGCAGCCTCGGCTGTATAAGCTTTCCGCCGTTGGCAACCGCGGCCATGGCTCTTGCGACCTGCAAAGGAGTAACCAGGATTTCTCCCTGCCCTATAGAGAGGTTCGCCGTATCTCCGGAAAACCAGGTCCTCCGTCTCTTAATCCTCTCCCACAGAGAATAGGGCAGATAGCCTGCGGATTCTCCGTTTAAATCTATGCCCGCACGTTGGCCAAATCCGAATTTTTGGGCGTATTTGGTAATCAATTGCGGTCCAAGGCGCAGGCCTAAATTATAGAAAAAGACATTGCAGGAATGAGCAAGTGCATCAAAAATACTCTCCTGCCCGTGGGAACTCCAGCAAGAGAATCTGCGGTTACCGATTTGCATATACCCGGGGCAGAAAAACGTAGTGCGAGCATCTATTTTCTTCTTCTCAAGGCCGGCTGCAGCTACTATAACTTTAAATATAGACCCGGGAGGATACAAGCCGCTGATTGCGCGATTCAGCAGTGGGGAATCGGGGTCATTAAGCAATCTATTAACCGCAGAAGGCGAACCATCCAGAAATATCTGAGGATTAAAATCAGGAAAGCTGGCCAGAGCCAGGACCTCGCCGTTTAAAGGATTAAGAACAATCACACAGCCGGTGTGACCTTTCAAATACTCGTGGATTATCTTCTGAATCCTTAAATCTATGGTTAGCTGCACATCCTTACCTTTACTGGGGGCTTTAAAACCCAAAACCCGCGATAATCTGCCCCTATTGTCAACCTCAATCTGCATCCCTCCGTCTACGGCCCGCAGCAAATAATCGTAAACCTCCTCTATACCGCTTTTACCAACCAGGTCCTGAATTTTATATCCGTATTTTTTAAGTTTCTCCAGGCGCCAGGCATCTATTTTGCCGATATAACCCAAAACATGGCTGGCAACATTTCCCAAAGGATATGCCCTCTTGGGAACCACCTGAACCACAACTTGCGGCAAATCATATTTTAATTGCCCGATGGCAATTGCCTCCTCAAGCGAAATATTCTCGCAAAGCAAGGCCGGAGCAAATGAAGCTGTATTTTTCTTCTGAAGTTTTGAATTAAGTTCCTCCTGGGGCATTGATAGAATCGCCGAGAGTTTAGATATCCATCCTTCCGAACGACCTGCTTCTTGCGGCATAACTAAAAGATTATAGGAGAGGGTATTTCCGGCTAAAACATTCCCATTCCTGTCTAAGATACGACCCCGGCTTGCCGACTGGGGTAAAATACGGATGCGATTCGCCTGACTTAGCTGCTGGTATTTGCTAAATTCGAGAATCTGCAGACGAGCGAGAGCGAAAAATAACAATAAGAAACCTGCCACTATTAGCCGGTGCAATAAACGTATCCTGAGCATTATATTTTCA
>CAYMKG010000033.1:4706-10486 GCA_964391145.1 uncultured Planctomycetales bacterium | reverse complement strand
TTTTTTAGGGATGATTTTGGGGATATTAATTGCGGTTATTTTGTGTTAAATGAAGTCATAACTTATGGAGCGAAGCGAGATAAGTTATAGGCCGAAGGCCGTGGCTGAATTTACCCAGCCCTAATTTTCTGAGGATTTACAGCTTAAAATTAGGGCTGGGTGCGCGCTCATTGAAAAAGGAGAAAGGATGAGAACAAGATTATTGATTATTATTTTAATAATAATTGTAGCGGTTTTAGTAAGCCTGGCGATTTCTAACATTAAAACTAAAAAGATTGATTTGAGCAAGGAAGAGGCCCAAGAAGAAACCGAAACGGTCAATTTATCAGAAATCCTGAATCAAGCTGTTAAACTGGAAAATCAAGGCAATCTCTTAGAGGCGAGGTCATTATACAAGAAACTGGTTAGAGATTTGTCCAATTCTCCGCAGGTAGGCAAATGGCAGGAAAAGATTTGGGATTTGAACATTAAGTTACTATTTTCGCCTACAATTACTCCGGGAAGCATACTCTATGAAATAAAGCCGGGCGACAGTTTGGTTAAGATTGCCAAAAAATTTAATACCACAGTGGAGTTAATTAAAAAAAGCAACGCGCTCACTACGGATACAATTATAGCAGGCAGAAAGTTAAAAGTATGGACGAAACCCTTTAGTATCGTAGTTGACAAATCGCAGAATATCCTCATATTGAAATCCAATGATGAGGTATTTAAGACTTATGTTGTCTCAACCGGAAAAAATAATTCCACTCCGGTAGGCACCTTTAAGATAGTTAATAAGCTGGTTAATCCTACCTGGTATAAGACAGGAGCGGTAGTCCCTCCAGAAAGTCCCGATAATATTTTGGGTTCGCGCTGGATGGGTTTTAATTTGGGCAGATACGGCATTCACGGGACAACAGAGCCCCAGACTCTGGGCCAGCAGATAACCCAGGGTTGTATCCGTATGTCTAATTCTGACGTCGAGGAGCTATTCTCCATTATGCCCGTCGGCGCGGAAGTAACTATTGTAGATTGAGTATGAACGGGCACTTGGATTTTGAAAGACCTATAGTTGAGCTGGAGAATAAAATCCAGGAGCTAAAGGGTTTTACCTTCCAGAAAAAGATCAATTTATCTTCGGAAATAAAGCGCCTGGAAGAAAAATTAGAGCATCTTAAGGTAGAGATTTATAAAAACCTCACCGCCTGGCAGAGGGTGCAGATTGCCCGACACCCCAGGCGCCCTTATACGCTTGATTATATAAATTCAATAATGAGCAATTTTGTTGAGTTACGGGGAGACCGCAGCTTTGCTGACGATAAGGCAATCGTTGGGGGGTTTGCCGTTTTTGAGCAACAGAAGGTTATGGTTATTGGTCATCAGAAGGGTAGAGACACCAAAGAGAATCTTATGCGCAATTTCGGTTGCGCGCATCCTGAAGGATACCGCAAGGCCTTGAGATTGATGAAATTAGCGGAGAAATTTAATCTGCCCATAGTTATCTTTATCGATACCCCTGGAGCTTATCCCGGGATTGGGGCGGAGGAACGCGGACAGGCCCAAAGTATTGCGCTTAATTTAAGGGAGATGACAGGTATTGTAGTGCCGATTTTAGCAATTGTGATTGGCGAGGGAGGAAGTGGAGGCGCATTGGGAATTGGCGTGGCTGACCGAATCTGCGTATTAGAAAACGCCTATTATTCTGTTATCTCTCCCGAGGGGTGCGCAGCTATTCTCTGGAAGAGTGGGAGTAAAGCGCCTGAGGCAGCTGAGGTGTTAAAACTAACCGCCCAGGATTTATTAAAATTCGGAATAATTGATGAGGTTATACCTGAGCCGATTGGCGGCGCGCACAGAGACCCGGAGAAGATGTGTTCGATATTAAAGGATGCCATTCAGAAACACCTCAAGGGATTACTCGCTCTGTCCAAATCTGAATTGCTAAAATCTCGCTACAAAAAATTCCGTAATATCGGGAGATTCGTTGCGTGATTGAACAGGAGCTGTTATTTCTAGGCTTGCTTAAAGAAGGTCCAAAGCACGGCTACGAGATAAAAAAGAAAATTAAGGAGATACTTTCTTTATTCGCCGGCCTGGAAATAAAGTCTATTTATTACCCTTTAAGAATCCTAGAAAAAAAGGGTCTGGTAATAAAAAAATCCCTAAAGCAAACCAGACGTCCTACCCGCTTTATTTATAGTTTAACCGCTGAAGGAGAAGCTCGATTTAATAATCTATTATTAAAGAGCTTTCTGGATTTTAAGCGGCCGCGGTTCAGCCTGGATATCAGCCTATATTTTTTGCGCTTTGTGAAGTTAAAGGACCTGAGGCGGAGAATTCAGACAAGAATTCGCCTTTTAGAGCGGATATCGCGCGGCCTTAAAGAGATGGTATATTCTTTGAAATCCAAGAAGTCCCCTTCCTATTTATGGCTAATTCTTGAGCATAATTTAGAAATGGTTGATACCGAAGTGCGCTTTTTAGAGCGAATGCTCAATCACACCTGAAAAGATGAACAACCACGTTAGCCTCCCGCAACACAGACTGACCTGCGGAAAGAGATATCGTAAATTATCGGGATTATTTTTCTTCTGCACAATCATATTTCTTGTCTTTGGCTGCGCAAGATACGAGGTTAAAAATATCGATTCTGCCGGCAAAGACATTATTTGTTTTGGAAATAGCATCACAGCCGGCTCGGGAGTATCGAGGGAAGAAAGTTATCCATACCTTCTTTCCAGGTTAATCGGCCATCCGGTAATAAATGCCGGAAGGAGCGGAGATACTTCCTCTGACGGTTTAAAGCGCCTGGAGAAAGACGTATTATCCTATCAGCCCCGATTGGTAATTATCGAATTCGGAGGAAATGACTTTTTAAGGAGGCTGCCGCTTGAGCAAACAATTAATAACATTCGGGCTATGGCCGAGCGGATTCAGGCAAAAGGGGCGATGGTAGCGATTGCCGATGTAAGCAGCGGCATGATTATGAGTAATTACAGGAAGAGATATAAAAAACTGGCAAGGAAAGCGCGGGCGATATTTATCCCCGGTTTATTAAAAGGAATAATCAATAAGCCGTCCCTTAAGAGAGACAGTATTCATCCCAACGCTGAGGGCCATCGTATTATTGCCGAGAGGATTTATCAAGCCATCAACCCCTATTTGAAATAGGGATATTCTTTAATCCAATCGGAAGCCTGTTCCAGCGTCAATCGAAAGGGTGTCCCAAGAAGGATTTTAGATGAAGGCGATTCTTGATTTAACTCTTGATGATTTGAGATCTTATTTAAAAAAGCAAAATTTCCCCGGTTTTGCTGCCCGCCAGATATTCTCCTGGATATACAGGAAGGAAACCTTTGATTTTGGCCGGATGACGGATTTATCCAAAGAGCTGCGCAATTTCTTAAAAAGCAATTTTTATATCTTAAGCCTCGCCTTAATTGAAAGACAGATTTCTTCTGACGGAACGCAGAAATTTCTTTTTGGCATTTCCGGCAACTCCGGTTGGCGCGCACAAGCACAACAACGGGGTAAGCAGGGTATTGAGTCTGTGGTTATCCCAACGCCCAGACGGCTTACTGCTTGTATATCTACACAGGTCGGCTGTAAATTCGCCTGTCGCTTTTGCGCCAGCGGCGCTTTGGGCTGGCGGAGGAACTTAAATCCGGGAGAAATTATCGAGCAGGTAATTTATTTAAAAAAAATAGTTGCCAGGAGGTTAAACAATTTAGTATTTATGGGCATAGGAGAACCCCTTGATAATTACGATAATGTCTTGAAGGCCCTGCGCATATTAAATTCATCTTACAGCTTAAACATCGCAGCAAGAAAGATGACTATTTCAACCTGCGGCTTGATACCCGGCATTAGAAGATTAGCAGAGGAGGGGCTTCAGATTGAGTTGTCCGTATCCCTGCACGCTGCGGATAATAAAACCCGCACCTATCTTATGCCGGTAAATAAAAAATACCCCTTGCAGGAGTTATTGAGAGCCTGCCGCGCCTATTTTAAAAAGACAAAACGGCAGGTTACGTTTGAATATGTTTTAATTAAAGGGATAAATTCCGCACCCCAACAGGCAAAGAGACTGACAGAGCTCCTCACCGGCCTGGATGCTAAGGTTAATCTTATTCCTGTCAGCCCCTTCAGAAACGAAATCTCTGTACCCAATAAATTGGATATACTGATATTCAGAGATATTCTCCTTAAGGCGGGCATTCCTGTAACTATCAGGCGGCCAAGAGGTATGGATATTCAGGCTGCCTGCGGACAATTAAGATTAAGTAATTTATCCGAAGCGAAATATTGAAACATAGAGGTAATTATGAAGTCGGCAAAGGAAATTTTAGAAGATATTTATAAGCGCCTGTATGGGGCATTTGGCCCGCAGCACTGGTGGCCGGGAGAGACTCCCTTTGAGGTTATTATCGGAGCAATACTTACCCAGAATACTGCCTGGGTGAATGTAGAAAAGGCAATCAAAAATCTTAAAAAGAACAAGCTGTTAAATCCTCAGGCGCTAAAAAGAGTTTCTCTAAAGAGGCTGGCCAGGCTCATAATGCCAACGGGTTATTATAATCAGAAGGCAAAGAAGATTAAGAATTTTATCAAATTTTTATTTGATAGCTACCAGGGTAGTTTGAAGAGAATGTTTTCGGAGGATTTTTTGGTTCTGCGCGCAAAGCTTCTTGATGTAAACGGCATTGGCCTTGAGACAGCCGATTCTATTTTGTTATACGCGGGCAGCAAGCCCATCTTTGTCGTCGATGCCTACACCCGACGGATATTGAGCCGACATAATTTAATAAACCCCGATGCCTCTTATACCGAAATTCAGAATTATTTTATGGATAATCTGCCAAGCGATGTTAAATTATTTAACGAGTTCCACGCTTTACTCGTCCGTCTGGGTAAAGAGATTTGCAGGTCCGAGCCAAATTGTAATATTTGTCCATTAAGAGGGATAGAGAAGGAAATTAGATATCTCTGTGATTCCTGCTCAAAACAGTTGCCCCGTCCTCAGGACAGATATATTTTGGAAGTCCGCCTGTACGCTGCTCCAGAAGTTGAGTTTACCGAGGAAGACTTTAAGAAGAATCTTCGTGAAGAAATGCAGCAGCTAATCGAAGAGGCGAAGAATATGGATAAAAAGAGGTTAGAGGAAGACGTGTATGTATGCTATAAATTCATTCTCTGCAAGCGATGCCGCGATACCTTCAATGCAAGGCTTAAACACAAGGAGTTTGTTTAAATTTATTATTTTTTGCATCCTGCGCATTTGACAGATTCGGCGACAAGAAACAAGCTCCGATGTATCGGGGTATTCCGAAGGGTTGACAAAATTATTTTTTTAGGATATAATATGATTTAAGCGTAATATAAGAATAAAGTAAACAAAGGAGATAAACTTATGGAGGGGGAGATCGTGTACAGGATAAAAGCGGATTTTTTGAAGGCCCTGGCTCATCCTACCAGGCTTAAGGTCATAGAGTTTCTAAAAAAGGGCGAGAGGAATGTGGGCGATATGATGAAGGCGCTCGATATAGAGCAATCAAATCTTTCTCGGCATTTAGCAGTCCTTAAGCAGAATGGCATCCTTAAAACGAAACAGGAAAGAACCACCGTCTATTATGATATCCAGGACCACGATATCTTCAAGGTTCTAAGGCCGATAGCGGAGATATTGCGGAAGAAATTTAAGGACGCCGAACTGATATTAAACAGCCTTGGCAAGGAATAAAATTAGGAGTTTTTATTTTTAAGCTGACAAAGATGACTGAAATCTTAAGGATAGAGGT
>CAYMKG010000033.1:0-4606 GCA_964391145.1 uncultured Planctomycetales bacterium | reverse complement strand
TAGGAGTTTTTATTTTTAAGCTGACAAAGATGACTGAAATCTTAAGGATAGAGGTTATTCCGAGTTCAAAAAAGGATGAGATAATTGAAGGTAAGCCTCTGATTGTAAAGGTGAAGGAAGCACCGATAAAAGGCAGAGCCAATAAGGCTGTGGTTAAGTTACTCTGCCAATATTTTGGCAAGAGAGTAAGGATTATTTCAGGCGGAAGGGGCAAGAAAAAGATAATTGAGGTAAGTTAAGGAGGGTAGGATAGTCAAACAGAATAGAAGATTTAAGATGAGATGCATAATTTTTGTTAATAGAGATAATATTTTGGGGAGGGTTGAATTATGAGTAATGCAAGAGTTCTAAAACAGGCAATTGATGGCAATACCGCCGCAGTTCATATTGCCTATGCTTTAAGCGACGTTGCGGCTATTTATCCGATAACTCCTTCCTCACCTATGGGGGAGCTGGCCGAGGAGTGGGCTGCGCAGGGAAGGAAGAATATCTTTGGCCAGACGGTAAATGTTGTAGAAATGCAATCCGAAGGCGGTGCAGCAGGTGCTGTTCACGGCTCGCTGAGTGCCGGCGCGCTTACTACCACATTTACGGCATCGCAAGGATTGTTGCTTATGATACCTAACATGCACAAAATTGCCGGAGAGATGCTCCCTGCTGTTTTTCACGTCTCGGCAAGGTCTCTTGCCTGCCAGTCCCTTTCTATTTTCGGAGACCATTCAGATGTTATGTCTGTCAGGAACACGGGTTTTGCGCTGATGGCAGCTTCTTCTGTTCAAGAGGTAATGGATTTGGCGCTTGTATCGCATCTTGCCACCCTCGAAACCAGAATTCCATTCCTTAACTTCTTTGACGGATTCCGCACATCGCACGAAATACAAAAGATAGATATCATACCCTATGAATTAGTGGCTGAGATGGTTGATATGAGATACGTGGAGGCATTTAGGAAGAGAGCTCTTAATCCAAGGCGGCCGTTCGCAAAAGTCGGAGCGGAAAACCCCGATGTCTATTTCCAGGGCAGGGAAACGGTAAACAAGTACTATCAGGCAGCTCCAACAATTGTAAAAAAATATATGGAACTTGTGGGGAAGAAAATCGGAAGAAACTATAAACTTTTTGAATATACCGGCACACCTTTTGCCGAGAAGATAATTGTAGCAATGGGCTCGGGTTGCGAGACAATCGAAGAGACAGTAAACTATCTGAGCAGCAAAGGAGAAAAAGTCGGCGCAATAAAAGTCCACCTTTTCAGGCCATTTTCTGTTGAAGATTTTGTTTCCGAGCTGCCTGAAACCGTCAAAAAAATCGCCGTCCTTGACCGGACAAAAGAACCTGGCTCAATCGGCGAACCTCTTTATATGGACGTAGTGGCAGCGCTCTCGGGCAGAGACATAAAAATTATTGGCGGCAGATACGGACTTTCCTCGAAGGAGTTCACACCTTCAATGGTAAAAGCAGTCTATGACTATATGGAGGGAGAATGCTCTCACGGTTTTACCGTAGGAATCATTGATGATGTAATGAAGATATCTATACCGATAAGTGAGGAGATTGTTTCCGAACCTGAGGGCGTGGTGTGCAGCAAGTTCTGGGGTTACGGTTCTGACGGAACTGTTGGGGCATGCAAGAACGCAATAAAGATTATCGGTGATAACACCGACCTGAATGCTCAGGGGTATTTTGTTTATGATTCCAAAAAATCCGGGGGTATCACAATATCGTATCTCAGATTCGGAAAGGAGAAGATTCGGTCGCCGTACCTGCCCACCAGATTCGATTTCATCGCCTTACATAAAGATTCTTATATAGGGCGATACGATATACTGGAGGGCATTAAAGAGGGAGGGATTTTCTTACTGAATTCACCCTGGCCTCCCAGTGAGGTCTTTGAGCATTTGACTGAAGATATGCAGAAAACAATAATTGAAAAAAAGGTCAAGGTCTATAACATAGATGCCCTGAAGATTGCACAGGAGGCAGGGCTGGGAAGCCGCATAAACACAGTGATGCTTTCGGCGTTCTTTAAAATCGCAGGTGTTCTTGAGGAGAATAAGGCAATTGAACTACTCAAGAATGCAATTAAGAAGTCTTATCAGGTTAAGGGAGATAAGGTGGTTAGAATGAATTGGAGCTGTGTTGACAGAACTGCCGAGGCTCTTTCTGAAGTTCCAATTCCTAAACAGACAGTTAGGTCTGCAAAGGTTTCGAAGCTTTTACCCGAGGAAGCATCGGATTTTGAAAAGGAGATAATAGAGCCGATTATGCGGTTGAAGGGCGATACAATCCCTGTTTCAAAGATGCCGTTAGATGGTAGCGTGCCCACGGGGACAACAAGGTTGGAAAAGAGAGGCGTGGCTGCGTTTGTCCCTCGCTGGCTCTCTGAGAAGTGTATCCAGTGCAATCAGTGTTCATTTGTCTGTCCTCACGCCGCAGTTCGCGCCAAACAGATAAAACCCGAAGACCTGGATGAAGCTCCCGTAACTTTTAAGACTGTAGATTCAAAAACCAAAAATGACAGCAGCCTTAAATACAGATTGCAGGTTTACATTGAGGACTGTGTCGGATGTGCCAACTGTGTCAACACCTGCCCCGTAGGTGCCCTTGAAATGGTGCCGATACAAGAAGAGAGGGCTAAGGGTGAAGCACAAAACGCAGCTTTCTTTGATAACCTGCCTGATAATATTACGGACGGAGTGAAAATCGATACAGTAAAGGGAAGTCAGTTTTTGAGGCCGCTATTCGAATTTCATGGAGCCTGCGGAGGATGCGGTGAAGCCGCGTACATAAAAATAGCCACACAGCTTTTTGGCGAGAGAATGATAATTGCAAATGCCACCGGCTGCTCCTCAATTTACGGAGGCACATTTCCTACTATACCTTATTCTAAGACAAAGGAGGGCTCAGGCCCCTGTTGGGCTAATTCACTTTTTGAAGACAACGCTGAGTATGGATTCGGGATGAGGCTGGCGGTAAACACAAAGAGGAGTCAGCTTCTCTCAAACATCGAAGGAATCCTTGAGCTTGGTATAACTCAAGAACTCAAAGAAGCGCTTGCTGAAAATAAGAGACGTTGGAGGGAGACCGGTAGCGAAGCGATGACGGCGGCAAATAACACCCGCGCGCTGCTTCCTGCGGCACTTCAAAAAGCCAGCGGAGAGGCAAGGAATGCGCTATTAAAAATTATTGAACTTCAGGATTATTTTGTAGAAAAGAGCATCTGGTGTATCGGCGGCGACGGATGGGCTTACGATATTGGATACGGAGGCCTGGACCACGTGCTTGCTTCAGGGCTCAACATAAATGTTTTGGTTTTAGATTCAGAGGTTTACTCCAACACAGGAGGGCAGGCCTCAAAGGCAACCCAGCTGGGGGCGGTGGCAAAGTTTGCAATATCAGGCAAGGGGGTTCGCAAAAAGGACCTGGGTATGATGGCTATGTCCTACGGTTACGTTTATGTTGCCAGTACTGCATTAGGTGCAAACAAACAACAATACCTGAATGCCCTTATTGAAGCCGAGGCATACGCCGGTCCTTCGCTTATAATTTGCTATTGCCCTTGCATAAACCACGGGCTGGATATGTCAAAATCCGTTGAGGAAGAGAAACTTGCCGTTGACTGTGGTTACTGGCCGCTTTACAGATACAACCCTGCACTTGCAAAGGAAGGGAAGAACCCGTTCAAACTCGAATCAAAGACGCCTAACGGTAAATTCCGCGAGTTTCTTTCTGGTGAGGTGAGGTTCAGTTCGCTCAAAAAACTATTTCCAGGCAGAGCCGAAGAACTCTATGAAAAGGCCGAAAAGGCGATGCTGGAAAGATACAATCATTATAAAAAACTCGCTGAGATATAGGACACAAAGCTGGAAGCAGGAAAGTTAAATAGTTGCTACCAGTAAATATTTCCGCAATTTTAAGGATAATCTATGGTAGCCTTTATTATTGAATGGAAGCGATATTGGGGTGATGGGTAATGTTAATAATTGTAATGCATAATAATCAGGACTATTTAGACCATCTTACTCAACTGGCAAAGAAGGAGGATATTAGAGATGTTGCAATTGTT
Source organism: uncultured Planctomycetales bacterium (assembly GCA_964391145.1). Lineage (GTDB taxonomy): Bacteria > Omnitrophota > Gorgyraeia > Gygaellales > JAHJCI01 > CAYMKG01. Next base: position 540 of record CAYMKG010000033.1, on the reverse strand, counting down.
AAGAAGGAACATATCGGCACTCGCCTGATTGGGGGAGACGCAAGCTTTACTCTTTCCAGAGGGAAGATGCACGATGCTTATGGGAGGGCGTTTGTGGCTGTGGTGAACGGCGAAGAAAGGACAAGGCACTTTCTGGATGTAATTGAGCGGGACCACTATTTAGATATAATTAATATACAGGATAAAGGATTTGTTTGCACAGTTCCTTTTTACTATATTAAGCATCTTGAGCTAGAGTCGGCAACCATAAAAAAGGAGGAAGTAAAGATGAAGATAGGAGATTATCTTACAGAGGAAAGGATATCACTTGAGTTAAAAACACATACCAAAGAGGGAGTAATTAAAGAATTGTCCACATTATTGAAAAACGCAAAAGAACTGGTTGATTTTGATGCCTTTGTTAAAGATGTTTTTGAACGGGAGAAACTGGGCACAACGGGAATCGGCAATGAGATAGCCATTCCCCACGCCAGAACCGATGCCGTAAAAGATTTCGTAATCGCCTTTGGCAGGTCATCCGAAGGCGTGGAATTTAACTCT
>CAYMKG010000032.1:0-10695 GCA_964391145.1 uncultured Planctomycetales bacterium | reverse complement strand
AATTAAAAATGAATGAAGCGGAATTATTATTTACGCAAATACTGAGTTGCTCCCGCGCAGAACTATATCTTGATAGAGGCCGGAGGCTTAAACAGGAAGAGTCATCGTTTCTTGCTTGTGCTCTGAGGAGGAGATTTTGCGGCCAGCCGCTTCAGTATATCTTAGGCAAAACCGCGTTTATGGAATTTGAATTTAGAGTGACCACCGATGTATTCATACCGAGGCCCGAAACCGAAATTTTGGTGGAGACTGCATTAAACATAGGTAATAGGTTAAAGATTATAGGTGAAAGGTTAAAGATATTAGATTTGGGAACAGGCAGTGGCAATATTGCTATAGCTTTGGCAAAATCCTTACCCCATTGTGAGATAATAGGTATAGATATTTCAAGTAAGGCATTAGAAATAGCACAGGATAATGCAAGATTAAATAATGTCGATAATGTTAAATTTATTCAAGGAGATTTATTTTCACCTTTCACCTTTCACCTTTCACCTTTCACCTTGATTGTAAGCAATCCTCCTTACATACCGTCTGCAGAGATTGAGAATTTGCAACCTGAACTAAGTTATGAACCTCGTATTGCTTTAGACGGCGGCGACGACGGATTAGATTTTTATCGCCGAATTGTCCTGAAAGCTTCGGATTATTTAAATAGAGGCGGTTTTCTGATTATGGAGATGGGATATAACCAATGCGCGCAAATACGAATGCTATTGAATTCATCGGGATTCGAAGTAATTGAGGTAGTTAAGGATTATAGTGACATTGATAGAGTGATTGTAGCAAGGATTAGCGTATAGCGTAGAGCGGGTAGCTTATAGGAAATACTAAACGCTATACGCTAAACGCTAGAACTGATGATTATTATCTTATAAGACAATGGATAAGCTCGTAATCGAAGGTGGGAGGAGACTCAAAGGCGAAGTAGCTGTTGCAGGCTCAAAGAACGCCCTTTTGCCGATACTGGCCGCTACCTTATTGACCGATGAGCCCTGTTGTATCAAAGGGGCGCCGAACCTGCGCGACACTGCTACAATGATAAGGATATTGCGCTCCTTGGGCAAGAGTGTGGAATTTAAAGGCAGCAGGGTTGTGGTAAAATCAACCAGCCGTGTTAATACCACAGCAGAGTATAAGCTCGTATCTACTATGCGTGCGTCCTTCTGCGTCCTCGGACCGCTTTTGTCCAAATACAAAAGAGCCAAAGTATCTTTGCCGGGAGGTTGTGTTATCGGGTTAAGGCCGGTGGATTTGCACCTTAAAGGCTTAAAGGCTTTAGGTGCGCAGATAGACATCGACAGCGGTTATGTGCAGGCTAAAGCGCAGAATCTAACAGGAGCCCATATGTATTTAGGAGGCGCTTTCGGCTCCTCGGTTTTAGCTACCGCTAACGTAATGATGGCGGCTGCGTTGGCATCCGGCACAACAAAGATTGAATCTGCTGCCTGCGAGCCGGAGATAGCTGACCTGGCTAAATTCCTCAATAAAATGGGAGCTAAGGTTAAGGGATTCGGCACTCCGCTTATTCAGATACAGGGAGTCAAGCACCTGCACGGCGCGGAATATAAAATTATTCCCGACCGCATCGAGGCAGGCACGTTTATTATCGCCGCCTTAATTACTAAAGGAGAAATTAAACTCAAAAATGTTATCTGGCAGCATCTGGGAGCAGTTTTGGATAAGCTGGAGCAGATGGGAGCAGATATTCAAAAAGGCAACGGAACGATTAAGGTAAAGTCGCCCCGCAGATTGCTGCCGGTCAATGTTACGACGCTGCCTTACCCGGGATTCCCTACCGATATGCAGGCGCAGATGATGTCTTTGTTAAGCCTTGTGCCGGGAGTGAGCATAATCACCGAGAAGGTTTATCCGGACAGGTTTATGCACATAGCCGAACTTAACCGAATGGGTGGGCATATTCAGCGGCAGGGCGTGCATGCCATTGTTGAAGGTGTGAGTCGGTTGTCCGGAGCCAATGTAATGGCTTCGGATTTGCGGGCTTCGGCGTGTTTGGTTTTGGCTGGGCTTGCCGCTGGAGGTCAAACTTCGGTTTCGCGACTCTATCATTTGGAACGCGGATACGAGTATCTTGACGAAAAATTAAGAAAGTTGGGCGCAAGCGTCTGGAGAGAGAAAGAGTAGGTTTATGTATGTTGCTGGTAATCGATAATTACGATTCGTTTACCTATAACCTTGTGCAATATTTGGGTGAGCTGGGGCAGAATCTGAGAGTCTTTCGCAACGACAAAATTAATATTGCCGGGATAAAAAGGTTAAAGCCAAACAGAATCGTTATCTCTCCGGGGCCGGGCCGGCCCGAGGATGCTGGAATATCCTGTCAGCTCATTAAGGAATTCACCGGCAAGGTTCCTATACTGGGCGTATGCCTCGGACACCAGTGTTTGGGATTTGCCTTCGGCGCAAAGATTATCCAGGCAGACAGGTTAATGCACGGAAAAACCTCAATGATTTACCATAACCCAAAAGGAATATTTAAAGGCATTCCTAATCCCTTCGAAGCTACCCGTTATCATTCTTTGATTGTAAGCGGTCGTAACTTACCATCGGAATTGGAGGTGATTGCCTGGACAAAGGATGATGAGATAATGGGTCTTAAACATAAGGATTACCCTGTCTGGGGAGTGCAGTTTCACCCCGAGTCGATATTGACAAAGGCAGGAAAAGACATTTTAAAGAATTTTTTGAACTATGGAAAAAGAGGCTAATTTAAATCCGTATATCGATAAGCTTAACCGCAAAATCGATTTATCTATGGAGGAGGCTACCTCCGCAATGAGCATTATTATGTCGGCTGATGTGTCTGATTTTCAGAAGGCGGCTTTTCTGACTGCGCTTCAGGCAAAAGGCCCGACAACCGAGGAGATTGCCAGCTTTGCCTTCACAATCAGGCAAATTGCCAGGCAGGTTGAAACAAAAGACATAAAAAAGGATAAGGCCTTGGCGGATACCTGCGGTACCGGTGGAGGAGCTATAGAGACATTTAACGTATCTACAACGAGTATGTTTATTCTATCAGCTTCGGGCATGGCTGTAGCCAAACACGGCAACCGTGCTATAACCTCCAAATGCGGCAGCGCGGATGTACTTGAGGAACTCGGCGTTAATATCAAGATGGAGCCGGAGAAAGCCAGCCGTTGCCTGGCCGAAATAGATATCGCCTTTTTCTTCGCCCCGCTTTATCACGGAGCGTTTAAAAACATTCAAAAGGTTCGCCGGGAAATCGGGATACCGACGGTATTTAACATCCTCGGCCCTTTGGTTAACCCCGCTTTTTCTTCCGCTTATAAAAACGAAATTAAAACGGTTCAGATATTGGGGGTTAATAACGAAAAATTGGTGATTAAAATGGCCAGGGTATTAAAAATCTTAAATCTGAGCAGAGCGATGGTTGTATACGGCCGGGGTTGCGAGGATAATTCCGGCATGGATGAAATTTCTACAATCGGGGATACCAGGATTTGCGAATTGACCGATGCGGGAGAATTTAAGGATTACGTAATAAATCCTCAAAGCCTTGGTATGGAATTGGCCAAACCCAAAGATTTAATCGGAGGCACGCCGAAGGAGAATGCACGAATTTTATTGGATATTTTATCCGGTAAAGAAAAAGGGCCAAAGCGGGATATCGTATTAATCAATGCTGCTGCCGGGCTTTATCTGGGAGGTAAGGCCAGGAATCTGCAGGAAGGAATAAAGGTTGCCTCCGATTGCATAGATTCCAACAGCGCTATGAGCAAATTGGATCAGCTTCGCCGCTTCTCTAACTGACCATAACTGAGTCTAAGTTTACATATTAAGCGATGCCTGCCAGCCGACAGGCAGGCTTGTTCTGTCGATTTAAGAGAGGGGGGTTTTGTAATGGAGGACGTGCTTAAACAGATTGTTGCCAGGAAGAAAGAGAGGCTTGCTCAGAGGATAAAGGAGTTTCCTCATGAAGATTTACTGGCAAAAATAGAGGCTTCTAATCCTACGCTTTCGTTTATTAAAAGCATAAACCCCGCCCCAGCGCGCAGGAGCGGATTAAATAAACCGCGAGGAATCTCTCTTATCGCCGAAATAAAGAAAGCCTCCCCCAGCCGCGGCGTTATCCGGCAGGATTTCAATCCCTGCGAAATAGCCACAGCGTACAAAAAGGCCGGAGCGCAGGCGATTTCGGTTGTAACCTGCGAGGATTATTTTTCAGGCGATATTAACTACGTTGAGCAGATTAAGAAAGTGGCAAATCTTCCGGTTTTAAGAAAGGACTTCATCATAGACCCTTATCAGATTTATGAAGCGCGCGCTTTCGGCTGCGACGCTATACTTTTAATCTCCGAACTGCTTAATCAGGAAACCTTAGGCAATTTCCTGGATTTGGCTAATAGTTTGACTTTAGATTGCCTGGTGGAGGTCAACACCGAGAAGGATCTTAAAAAGGCGCTAAAGTGTAAGGTTAAGCTTATCGGGATAAATAACCGCAACCTCCACAACCTCGAGGTGGATTTTAAAACTACACAGAGACTTTATCCATTAATTCCTAAGGAAAAAGTTGTGGTGATAGAGAGCGGGATTAAGTCTTACCAGGATATATTATTTCTTAAGGTTTTGGGGGTAAGTGCGGTTTTGATTGGCCAGGTCTTGATGGAGTCTGCGGACATCGAAGCAAAAATTAAAGAGATTATGGGCTGGTAAGTTGGCAAATGGCTAATGGCTAATGGCAAATAGGTTATATAAGAAGCTAAAAATAAAAGATTAGGAAAATAATATGGTGAAGGTTAAGATATGCGGGATAACGAATCTGGAAGATGCTTTATATGCAGTCGGGCAGGGAGCAGATGCCCTGGGTTTCGTGTTCTATAAAAAAAGCCCCAGATACATAAAGCCGGAGAAAGCAGAAGCTATAATTAAACAGCTCCCTGATTCCGTAAAGAAGGTAGGGGTATTTGTGAATTCAAGACAGGCAACTATAGAAAGAATCGCAGGCAGATTAAAGTTAGATATGCTGCAATTTCATGGAAATGAATCCGAGCGCTTCTGCCACAGGTTCAGAAATTTTAAGGTAATTAAGGCATTCCGGATAAGAGGCAGGATCAATCCTGCGGAATTATCCAGTTACGATGTCTGGGCATATTTGTTTGATACTTTTTCAAAAAGGAAATTCGGCGGAACCGGCAAGATATTCGACTGGCGACTTTTGCGCTGCTTAAAGAATTTGAAGAAACCCGTATTTTTATCAGGGGGACTTACCCCCACGAACCTCAAAAAAGCGCTGAGAACTTTTTCCGCGGACTGGGTGGATGCTTCCAGTTCTTTGGAAAGCTTTCCCGGCAAGAAAGATCCAGCTAAGATTAGGAAATTTATAAAGAATGCAAGATGCTGCTTTCGGCGCTAACGATTGACTTATGCCCGATTAGGCAGTATAATAGAAGGAAAAGGAGGCAAGATGACGTTGAATAAGACAAACAAACAGGAAGTTATCAAGGAATTTAAAGCCCACGCCAAAGATACCGGCTCTACAGAGGTGCAAATCGCCTTGTTAACTAAACGGATAAATATTTTGAGCGAGCATTTTGCCCGCCATAAAAAGGACATGCATTCCCGGCGGGGATTGTTAATGATGGTCGGCAAGCGCCGCCGCCTGCTTAATTATTTAAAAAAGAAAGACAATAAGAAATACGAGGACGTGCTTAATAAATTAAATTTGAGGAAATGAGATGGATACTGAAAAAATAAAATTCGGCAAACAGGAATTAGTAATTGAGACGGGAAGGTTGGCTAAGCAAGCCAGCGGTGCCGTCGTAGTCCACTATGGCGGAACGGTCGTGCTGGTGACCGCTTGTATGTCTGCGGAAATTAAAGAAGGCATCGATTTCTTCCCTTTAATTGTGGAATATCAAGAAAAGACTTACGCTGCCGGGCGTATACCCGGAGGGTTTTTCAAGCGCGAAGGCCGGCCTTCAGAGAGCGAAATCCTAAGCGCCCGCCTTATTGACCGCTCAATCAGACCTCTTTTTCCTTCCGGCATACTTAATGAGGTTCAGATAATGGCGATTGTGCTTTCCAGCGACGGAGAGAACGACCCCGATGTCCTGGCAGTAACCGGCGCATCAACGGCATTATGCATTTCATATATTCCCTTTACCACTCCAATGGCTGCCTGCCGCATAGGTTATGTGGACAGCCAGTTCATACTTAATCCTATTTACACGGAATTGGAAAAGTCAAAATTGGATTTGGTAGTTGCGGCGACCAAATCCGGTATCATTATGCTCGAGGCCAAATGTAACCAGGTCAGCGAAGAGATTTTTTCCTCGGCAGTGGAATTTGGTTGGAAAAATTTGAGGGACATTTTTGCTATGCAAGAGAGATTTATCCAGAAGAACGCCAAGCCCAAGAAGCAGATAGAATACAAAAAAATCGACCCGGATTTGCAAAAGCAGGTTGCGGATTTATCAAGGGAAAAGCTTGAAGAGATTTTTTCTCTTTCTCGCAGGGAGGAGAGGGAAGAGGCGATTAACGCGTTATGCAAGGAATTAGAAGAGAAGCTCGCGCCTTCGGGCTTTGTTTCTGCGGATATAAAGGCTGCCTTGATAGAAGCCCAGAAGCAAAATCTACGCAACCTCATTTTAAAACAGAAAAAGCGTCCCGACGGCAGAGGTATGAAGGATATACGGCCGATTGCTTGCGAGGTGGGGATTCTTCCCCGCACCCACGGCTCAAGCTTATTCACTCGCGGTCAGACCCAAAGCCTTTGCGTTACCACGTTGGGCACCGGAGAGGATGAGCAGCTTATTGAGGCTCTGGAGGGAGAAAAGTACAAGACATTTATGCTGCATTACAGCTTTCCGCCTTTTAGCGTCGGGGAAACCAAGCCGGTGCGCGGCCCGGGGAGGCGCGAAATCGGTCACGGCGCCTTAGCGGAAAAAGCGCTGTCTTGCGTGATGCCCTCAAAAGAGCAGTTTCCTTATACAGTCAGGGTGGTTTCCGAGATCCTTGAGTCCAACGGCTCTTCCAGCATGGCCACGGTATGCGCGGCCTCAATGTCTTTAATGGATGCAGGAGTGCCCATAACAGAGGCGGTAGGCGGCATCGCCCTCGGCTTGGTTGAAGAAGACGGTCAGGCAATCATTCTTACCGACATTGCCGGTGTAGAAGACTGTTTGGGAGATATGGATTTTAAATTAGCCGGCACCAAAAACGGAATAACAGCCGTGCAATTGGATTTAAAGATTCACGGAATAGACGTTGATTTGCTCAAACGTGCTCTTGGCCAGGCCAGGGAAGCCAGGCTTATAGTTTTGGAAAATATGCGCAATACAATCGAGAAGCCGCGTCCGGAGATAGCGGAGTTTGCTCCTCATATCGAAATCCTAAAGATTGATACGAATAAAATCGGTGATTTGATAGGTCCCGGCGGGAAGAATATCAAGAGGATTATTAACGCCACCGGAGCTGCTATAGACATACAGGACGACGGCAAAGTTTTGGTTAGCTCCGCTGATAGAGAGGCGCTGGAGAATGCCCTGGCGATGGTCAAAGGGATTACTGAGGATATCGAAATAGGTAGAGTCTATGCCGGAAAGATAAAGCGCATTGTGCCCTTCGGTGCATTCTGCCAGATTGGCCCGAGCAAGGAAGGCCTTATTCACATCTCCGAGTTATCCGACCATTTTGTTAAGGAGGTGGAAGAAGAAGTTAAGGTCGGAGACGACGTCAAGGTTAAGGTAATCGGAATCGACCAGTTGGGTCGGATTAATCTGAGCAAGAAGCAGGCCGAGCAAGACTAGCGGCAGGAAAATTGTATGCGGCAGAGATGGCTTAATGAGATAAAGGCGACGTTTCTCTTTGCGCTTGGAATTCTCATTGCGGCGAGTTTGATTTCGTTTACTCCGGATGATCTGTCCTTTTATACCTCTTGCCCCAATGCTCCGCCACACAACCTGATTCGGGGATTCGGAGCACATCTGGCCGGATTCCTATTGTTCTTTATCGGCTGGAGCAGCTGGCTACTTCCTCTATTCATTTTTTTCTGGGCAAGCCGCCTTTTTAGACAACAAGAGATTGATTTTAGATTTGTCCGAGTATTTGGATTCATCGTTTTGATACTGGCTGTTGGCTCTTTGCTGGCGATGTTCGGCAACGGCGCTACCTGGCAGCAGTTTTCTCACGGCGGGTTGCTCGGCTATATCTTTTCCAAACTAACCATAACTTATTTTGGAAAATTAGGCGCCTACATAATTTTTCTCACTTTAGCTATCCTTTCTTTGGCTCTGGTGTTAGACATACTTGTTTCTGCCTTCTTCATTAAAATAGCGCAGAAATTCGAAAGTTTAATAATCAAACCCTTATTTAAGCCAAGAAAGATAATCCTAACTTTGAAAAAAGGGCCGGAGATTAAAACCAAAAAGCCGGCTGCGGAGATTAAACCCAGTGCGCCTAAGCCTGAGAGCAAGCCAAGAATCTCCCTGGTAAAACCCCAGGCTCAGGAATCTCGCCGGCAAGAACCTGTTTTACAAAAAGTGAAATCAACCTCTCAAGAAGGCAAAGCCGGCCAGGAGCAGGGGATAAAAGGATATCGGATGCCTCCGTTGGATTTGTTGGATTCTCCGCCTCCGCTTGCCGAGAGAAAAATAAAAGAAGACCTAACCGGCTCTGCCAGGATATTAGAGGAGACTTTGTCTGACTTCGGCATAAGCGCTAAGGTTACCAACATCGAGCGTGGTCCGGTGATTACCCGCTATGAATTAGAGCCTGCTCCGGGCGTAAAGGTAAACCGCATTGTTTCTCTGACAGATGACATTGCTCTGGCGATGAAGGCACAGTCAGCCAGAGTGGTCGCTCCTATTCCCGGTAAAGGCAGGGTAGGGGTTGAGATTCCGAATATTCAGAGCAGCCTGGTTTACCTCAAGGAAATTCTGGCAACGCCTGAATTCCAAAATTCTACTTCAAAGTTGACTCTTGCTTTAGGCAAGGACATCGCCGGAAAACCGGTAGTGGCTGATTTAGGCCAGATGCCTCATTTGTTGATTGCCGGCACCACCGGCTCGGGCAAGACCGTTTGCGTGAATTCCTTGATTCTCTCTCTTTTATACTCCGCCACGCCTGATGAGGTTAAGCTTTTGATGATTGACCCCAAGATGGTGGAATTAGCTCCTTTTAACGACCTGCCCCATCTGTTATGCCCGGTGGTAACCGAGGCAAAAAGGGCAGCGGTCGCCCTGACCTGGGCGGTTGGTGAGATGGAGGAGCGCTATCAATTGTTTGCGCAAGAAGGAAAAAGGAACATAGAGGCTTATAATCAGACTAATGAAAAAATTCCTTATATCGTTGTTATTATCGATGAGTTAGCGGATTTGATGGCTGTTGCTCAAGACCAGGTTGAAGGTGCTATTACCCGATTGGCTCAGTTGTCTCGAGCAGTGGGCATACACTTAGTTTTAGTAACTCAGCGGCCTTCGGTAGACGTAATTACCGGTGTAATCAAAGCCAACTTTCCGGCGCGCGTATCCTTTCAGGTTGCCTCAAAAGTGGACTCGCGCACAGTATTGGATACTAACGGAGCTGACAAGCTCCTCGGCCGGGGCGATATGCTTTTCCTAAAGCCCGACGAATCAAAACTCATCCGCGCACAGGGAAGTTTGGTTACAGATAAAGAGATAGAGCGGGTGGTTGATTTTATCAAAGCGCAGGCAGAACCGGTTTATGACGAGGAAATATTGAAGGAGCAGCAAAGGGCGGTTTCCGTAAGCAGCCAGAGGGATCAGCTTTTTGACGAGGCTGTGCGTTTGATTATGCAGACCGGTCAGGCATCTGTTTCGATTCTGCAGAGGCGGTTGAGGCTCGGTTACACCCGCGCCGCCAGGATTATTGATACGATGGAAGAAGAAGGGTTAATCGGGCCTTTTGAAGGGAGTAAGCCTCGCCGCATTCTTGTAGATAGAGAAGGGTGGTTAAAAGAGAATACGCTATCGAAACCGGAGGCGACCATTGAAGAGGAAAACCGATAAAGATAAAGTCAGAGAAAAAGAAGCGATGCAGAGTCGGGGCCAGAGGCTGAGAAATCTGCGGGAGTCCAAGGGTATAAGTTTAGAACAGGCACACCAGAGGACCAAAATACATCCCAGGATTCTTAAGGCTTTGGAGGAAGATGCGGTGGTTCAAATGTCGCCTGCTTATGTTAAAGGTCTGCTTAAGATTTATTGTAGCTTCTTAGGAGTTAACTATAATGATTTTATCGAACAGCGTCCCAGGGAGGGGGTAAAAGAAGAAGGGGTAGCCGAGGCTGCTAAAATTCGCCCCCACCTGCATCTTGCCAAGCCCCTTATTGACCTTTCGTTGATTAAAAAGATTAAATTAAAGCCGCTAATTATTGTTATTTGTTTATCGGCGTTTGCTGTTGCTGCTTTTAAATTAGGCAAAACCATATCGGCTTATCGAGCATCCCGTCCCAAAAAGTCCGTTGCCAAAGCAGTTGCTCCAAAGCAAGAAGCGCCTTCGGTTAAGCCGATTGCAGGCAAGCCAGAGTTAGGCATACGCGCTAAGGAGGATTGTTGGCTAGAAGTCAAAATCGACGGTAAGTTGGTTTTCAGAAACGTCCTTAAGAAAGGTAATTACGAGAAGTGGGAGGCTAAAGGAAAGATAGAGTTCTCCGTAGGCAATGCCGGAGGCGTGGATGTAGAGGTAAACGGAAAA
>CAYMKG010000031.1:0-10768 GCA_964391145.1 uncultured Planctomycetales bacterium | reverse complement strand
GTAATTGATATTATCGAGCACAAAAGTATCGGCCACATCAACGGCCCGCCTTTTAAGAAAAAATCAAACATAACTTAACCCTCCGACTTAACCCTTTTGACTCTAAAGTAAAGTTCCCAGCCTGCCAATCCAAAGAAAATAAGCATGCCAACTATCAATTTTTTCCACCGCCCAAAACCGTGTTGAATGGTATCTACTTTCATTTCCTCATCAACCGATATCCTTGCCACCACTCCGTGACCAGTTCCATCGTTAACGATTATTTTCCATTCGCCGGGCTTATCGGGAAGGAAGGCGAAATAGCCGTTTTTATCCGTGCGGCCGTTCTGATGTTCAATATCTTTATTATCGGGAGAAAAAATCTTAACCTCCGCATAGCTCATCGGCTCTCCGTCATCATAGGTTACTTTAATTATTACCGCCTTCTCTTTTTTTACATCATAGACTACCCCATGAGACCAGAGTTTGGTAGATATAAGGAGGATTAACAGGGTTATAAAAGCTACCTTAAGCCTACTCATTTTATCTCGAAGGTGAGAGTGTTGGTAAAATAATAAACATCCGCCTCCTCAGAATCAGGATAAGGAATCTCATTGCTTGTTAAAAGGAGCCATCTTCCCGATGTTAGGATTTTTACGTTTGCTACTCCTTCTTTATCTGCACGAGTAGTATAGGCAAAACTCTCTTGTTCAGGAGAAAACTCAGCATAGGTAGCGTAAACCCAGGAATAACTGAATGGTCTACCGTCAAGAATAACTTTTACAGATAAATAATCATCCTTCTTCAAATTCACTGGATTCTCCAATGGAATAATTTGGTAGCGTTGATTCAACTCTTTTTGAAAGGAGTTTCCAAAGGGTTGACCAACATTGATAATTGCCTTGGCTGAGATTCTATAGCAGTAACCCTTAATCGCCTTCTGAAGACCCTTTTTGGATTGAAGCTCATGGCCTTCGGTAGTTATAGTCATAAAACCAGGTTTAATCTTAGCTACCACCAGGTGTGTGCCGGGCCTCTCTAGCTTTATCTTTACTGGTGAGACTATTTCTTCTTCTCCAAGAGGCTTGATTTCTAAAGGTATAATTTTACCTTGAGGATCCATAATATAGAGTTCGTCCAGCATACTCGCGCTAAGCTGTTCATCTTCAGGAAATCTGTGTCCCCAACCCATGGAAATAGTAATCTCCTCACCGGCTTCAGGAGTAAAATTATCCACATTAACCCAGAGATAATGCGCATAGGCAGGTATTGAAAATTCTATTGCTAAAATCATCGCTAATCCTAATGTTATAAGTCTTCTCATCATTTTTCTCCTACATAGTTGAATAGATTTCGTCTATCTTTACCAAAACAACCGCCTTAGGCTTTAACTTCTCATGCATTGTTATCATCCGTTGGTATCTCTTTTTTAATTTCAGATCCTGAATTTCTTTAAATTTCTCCTCCATAATTTTACTTCGCTTTGCAGATTTCTTTTGCATTATCTGGAAAGCCCTATCAAATAATGGCCCAGAGGTTTTAATTTCTGCTCTGCCTTTAAGTTGGTAGGCCTGCAACCTATTTACACCTGTAACTGCTAATGCGACCTGTGGATTATCCTCTAAGTTTTTTCTTGTCTTATTTAAAAGGACATCCACAATCAATACCTCAGAGTCACTAATCGGCTCAACCAACCCTACTGGTACCACATTGGGCTTATTATTCTTGGAAGCAGTTGCAAAATAACTTATATTTTCTTTAAGAATCACTTTTATATCATCTGTCATTTGTCCCCACATTACTTTATCCGAAAACATGCCGTTCATTTTGTCACTGCTTAAACTTTATAATTTTATCCAGGAGGATAATTTCCAGGCGATAATCCCTGCTATGGGCGGAAAAAAGAAAAGTGCTACTCTCAAGAAAATGGTCAACCTTGGCCCGAGAAAAGCAAGCTCAAAAGGGATTCCTGAAATCGTCCACATCTTCCAGGCAGCCACATAGGTTACCACGCTTCCAATCCCCGCTCCTGATTTATAAAGAGAAAAAGCTATAGGAAAACTTACATAAGGGCCTCCGGGAGTCATCGTGCCAGCAAGGCAGGCAATTAGTATCCCCCTAAATCCGGCTCTATCGCTAAGCCAATTGCTGATGATTTCCTTTGGAAGTAAGACCTGGACTAATCCTGCAATTATAAAGGCAAATACTAAGAGTGGCAGAATATTGATAAACATTTTTCCGCCTATCTTTAACCCTGAGAAACAAACCTCTTTACCTTGAAAGTAAGCAATTATCAATAATAAAAATGCTATCACTGCCAGAAGAATAATGCTTCCATTCATGTTTTTTCCTCCTGAATTTTTCATTTCTTTTTCTGCTATCTAATTTTTTATCCTTTGTTTTGAGCCCCGTACTTGCCAATGAACTGCTTAAGTTCTTCTAATGATTTTACCACTGGCGGAGAGCTTACTATTATTGCCTCAAATGGTTCAACCTGCTTATTCTCAACCCCCGCTTCCACTCCCGGCGGAACAAGCATTGCTGTGCCGGAACTAATGCTTACCTTCCCGCTATTTGAGGTCACCTCTAATTTGCCGGAAAGACAATAAAGAAATCCCTCGCCTTGATGAGTATGAGGTTTGACTTTAAATCTCCCGGGAATCTGAAGATAAAAAGCCATAAGATTCTTTCCAAATATCAACGGACTCATAATCCCTTCGGACGTTTCTAAATTCTCTACCTCTTTTAAATTCATTATTTGCATCTTAACCTACCTCCTTTTGCCGATTATAAGCATCGAAGGATCATATGTAGTAGAAATATCGATTATTTCCTGAAAAGCAAACCCTGCCTCTTCTAACCAATTCTTTGCCTCTTGCTTTGTGTAGACATGAGGCTGATATCCGAGAAGTGAAAGCCAAAGATCCCAGAGCGTAACCGTTTCGGAAGCTATCCCGTCTTCATTAACAACCCAATGGTTTAGTATAACCATTCCTCCCGGATTTAAAGCAACGTGTATCTTTTTCAAAAGAGGCAATACTGCTTTTTTAGGTTTATAAAACGTATGGGAAACAAAGATAATATCGTAACCGTTACCGATATCGTCTTTCATATAATCTCCGGCCATTACTCCTACCCTATCCTCTATTTGATATTCTTTGATAAATTCTTTAGCTACTTCAACTACCGGTGGCAAATCAAACACAACTCCCTTAAGTTGAGGATTTTCCTGAGTCAAAGCAATGGCGTAAAGACCGTGACCACCTCCTAAGTCAAGCAATTTTCTGGCTGTTTTAAAATCAGTTAAACTAGAAACGGCTCCTGCGACTCTATAAAGCGGCCCGCGCAAATTTGCCTCTGCCATGGCTAAAATAAATCTTTTATCAAAGGCGCCCTTAGATGCTTCGGCAGATTTTTGTTTTATTCCGTCTTTTAAAAACTCGCTGAGTCTTGTCCATTCCTGATAATTCTTTATAACCAGATTTACTAAATTCCCCTGATAGAACGGGCTATCTTTAACAAGAAATATCTCTGAAAGCTGAGTCTTAACGTATTTTTCACCAATTTTAGAAAGAAGTCCCAGGGAAACCAAAACATTCAGGAATTTCTTTGTCAGGAAAGGATTAGTTTCTAATATCCGAGAAATCTCATCTACTGTCTTTTGGCCTTCCAATTTACTAAAAATGTCGAAACTCAAGGCCGTGTTTAATACCTGGGATATTTGAAATCCTCGGCTAAATTTGTCTATTAAATCTGCTCCTATCTTTACCTGCTCCGGCATCCTGATCATATTCTCCCTCCTAAAACTTAATCTGGCATGATAATATAATTACTCTTCCCGGCGCTATAGTATCCTGAGGAGTTCCTTTGTAGAGCGTATAATCTTCGTCAAACAGATTCTCCGCATTCAGGAAAAGCGTGCAATATTTACCGAATTGCCTTGAGATGGAAAAATTAACTGTCCAGTATCCTTCAAGCTTAGAGCTGTTTTGATTATCAGCATATCTTTTATCTTTGTAATTAAACAACATCTTGAAATCCACTAAGTCAGGATTAGAGTAGTTAAGCCCCAAACCCCATTTTTGATGAGGAGTGTAAGGAAGATAATTACCTTCTACGCTTGGGTCGGCAGTATATTCTCTAATCTCAGATTCATTGAAGGTGTAGTTGGCAAAACAGGACCATTGACTGTTAATCCTGTAGTCCAGTTCTGTCTCAACGCCCCGCATCTTTACTTTACTTATATTATCCCTCCTCCAGTTAGTTGCTGTAATAGTGTTATAGCCAATAAAATCTTTAGCATGGGATTGATAAATACTAATCCTTCCCCAAAGGTTCTCCAAGAATAAATGCTCAAGAGTTAAATCGTAAGAGAGAATTTTCTCCGGCTCCAACTGCGGATTACACTCAATATATAGAGGCCCCCGGGTTAATGTGGTATACAATTCATACAAACTTGGTGCCTTAAATCCTCTTCCAACGGAGCTTTTTAACGTAGTAAATTCGCTAAGGTGATAGACAATGCCTAACTTAGGTGAAAATTGTTTCCATTCTTTGGATGAAAAATCATTGGAATAGGCAGGATGAGGCGCAGGATTGGTATCCCAGTTTTTCCCGTCGTAAGACTTTATCCAATCGTATCGCCCTCCTAAATTAACTATTAAGCGCTCGCTGAAAAGTTTTATCTCTTCACTCAAAAAAGGAGAAACATAATGCTGTCTTCCTTTAGACCCGCTTGACCTAACCCCAACATAGTATTCGCTCTTTTCATCAAGGTCACTGTGTTTGTAATCCATCCCTAAAGTAAGGATGTTCTGATTCGATAATTCAACACTCGATTGTAAGCTTCCTCCTATTCCCAGCATAGGGATGACTTCATGGTGATAGAGGTAGTTATAAGTAGGTGCCTTATCATAATAGCTATCCCATTCATCATCATTTACAAAAACCTGAGCCTTCCAATCAACACTCTCGCCTTTGCGATACCAATCCAGCCAATAGTGGTAATTTTCTGTATAGCCATAGAAATAAAGCCTTCCCAGCCCCTTCTTATTATGATAGCGAGAAAAGCCAAAGGTAGCACTAGAGTCCTCATCTATATCATACATAAGCTTGGCAAAAACCCTATCTTCGCGGCGGAATCTCTTGATATCATAAGACATCTGAGGCTTACTTGCGTTGTATCCATCTGTCTCTTCGTACCCGGCGCTTACAAAATATCTCCAACTGCCGATTTTTGCTTCCTGAATGAGCTTTGTTGACCAGGTATCCATACTGCCGTATCTTTGTT
The DNA here is from genome assembly GCA_964391145.1 of uncultured Planctomycetales bacterium. Lineage (GTDB taxonomy): Bacteria > Omnitrophota > Gorgyraeia > Gygaellales > JAHJCI01 > CAYMKG01. The sequence continues at coordinate 5,499 of CAYMKG010000031.1, read as the reverse complement.
CAAAGGTAGTAATTCTGGCCTTCTGAGGCTCCTTGGTAATAATGTTAATTACCCCGCCCATTGCGTTTGAGCCGTAAAGGGCAGATGAAGGCCCGCGGACAATCTCTATTCTTTCTATGGCCTCTTTGGGAATCTGGGACCATTCTACCCAACCGTTGTTCGCGTTGTTCTGAGGAACGCCGTCAACTAAAACCAAGGTTCTATCACCATAACCCCCCGTCCCTCTGAAATTTGCCGGCCTTACCCCTCCAATGGTATGCATTCCATAGTGGTAATCTATATTAAGCCCTGCAGTGGTTCTTAAAATATCGTCTATCCTCTCAAATGGTGAATCTTCGATATCTTCTTTGCCAATGACCGTTACGCTTGCCGCTACATTGGCAATTTGTCTCTCCGTCCTGGTTGCTGTTACTATCACCTGGCCCAACTGAAATGATTCCGTTCCTTTCTTCGTTGCAGCTTCCTCAGCCAAGGTGACTTGCATCAAGATAAAATTTAAAGCCACTGCTAACAAAAACAACCTTTTCTTAAATTGCATCCTTACCTCCTCGTTTAAATATTACTTTTTTAAAATTCGTGTTACTAATGAATAAAAAAATAATACCGGTTTTACCGCTTCCTTAAAGATAGGGGTACTTCTAAACTGTGAAGTTTCATTAAAGAGGAATTACTTAATATTTCTTCTGTCTTGCCATCAGCAACAATTCTGCCTTTGTCCAATACAACCACCCTACTACATAGTTCCAATATTAACTCTAAGTCATGGCCGGCAATAATTTTTGTCCCTGGTAATTTCTTTAATAAATCAATCAGGTGCCTGCGTGCGGCAGGGTCAAGGTTTGCTGAGGGCTCATCCAAGAGCAGAATCTCCGGCTTCATTGAAAGAACCGTAGCAATAGAAACCCTCTTTTTCTCGCCAAAGCTTAAATGATGGGATATGCGCGTAATTGAATCCAGCATATCTACTTCTCTTAAGGCCTCATTAACCGATGCCTTAATTTCCTCCAATGTTTTCTTCATATTAATCGGCCCGAAGGCAACATCATCAAATACAGTGGGCATAAACAGCTGGTTCTCCGGATCCTGAAAAACAAAACCTACTTTACTTCTTATTTTATCTAAATTTCCGTTATCTAAATTTAATCCAAACACTTCAACCTTGCCTTTTTGTTTCAAAATTCCATTTAAATGGAGTAAAAGCGTAGATTTACCTGCTCCGTTTGGGCCAAGCAAGCCCACAGACTCTCCTTCAAAGATATTCAGATTTATCCCTTCAAGTGCTCGCGTACCGTCCGGATAAGTATATTCCAAATTGTTTATTTTTATTGCCTCTTTCATAAGATAAACCTGGTGAGGTTGAGCATAACCGCTGCCAATATAATTAAACCTGCCTTGAGAAAATCCTCTCCGCAAAGCTTAAATTCATCTAAAATCTCCAAATTTCCTTTATATCCTCTTGAAGCCATAGCATTATATATACACTGCGTCCTTTCAAAACCGCGAATAAATAACATACTGATTAAGTTGCTGGTTACCCTCAAAGTAGAAACATCTGTCCTTTTCTTAAAAAGCCTCGCCCTGGCGGCAATAAACATTTTCCCTGACTCTTCTATAAAAATAAAGATATAGCGATAGGCAAACATAATCATCTGGATTAGCTTATTAGGCACCCTCAGTCTTGAGAGGGCTTTTAGGGTCTTATGGAATCTCATTGTGCCAATCATCGGAAATATAAGCATACAGATACTTATTGCCCTGAGAGCTATTAAAGAAGCTAACCTTAGGCCCTCTTGGGAAATGGATACGAAACTTAACCTGACTAAAATCTTACCGGGAACAGTTAGGGGCATAATAATAAAGAAGAGTAGGATAAAAACAGCCACCCACCTCAGATTTTTTAGTACAAAAGAGAAGGGAATTCGGGACAGAAACACAAGGACTATCGCCAAAACAAACCCTGCGGAAGCAGACAAGACATCAGGAAGAAAAGCAATAGACAATATCAAAAAAGAGAAAGAAATAAGCTTAATTCGGGGATCCCAGGAGTGAAACACAGATTTAAGGTGTGCGTATTTATCAATCTCGGGTAAATGCACCTTTTTTCTAATCTTCTCTTTTTCGGCTAAGGAAATACAAAATGACCCCCATAATGCCAAAGATATAGCCAATCCCGCCAATCACCTCGGTAAAAGATATTTCTTTCTGCGCTGTTTTGGCTAATTGTCTTGCAATCGGTTTTAATCTCTCATCGAGAGACTCGTCGATAATTCTTTTGATTTGCTCTAAATCAACCTGTGTGATTTCTTCAGCTTGGGGCTTTTTAGATTCTAGTTCTTGCGGCTTCTGCGCTGTGGCAATATCGGGCAACTCATCTGCCGAAAGAATATATAAATTTTTATGGCCCATAGTGGCATTGAGGATTATTTTCAAATCATCTTTTTTGGGGGATTTAAAATTAAACTCGCCGTCTTTGTTAGTTTTTCCCTCCAGCAGTTTGTTTCCCTGACTGTCGTATACCTCAACCACACCGCCTTCTACCCTTCTCCCATCAGGGAAATAACTCTCAGTATAGACTGTATCGCCTTCTACATAGGCAAAAATATTTACCTTATGGGCAAAGGCGGGGCTTACTATTACCGAAAGAAACGAAAAAGAGATTATCAAAACCGCAATTTTGATTTTTGATTTTTGATTTTTGATTTTCATTCCATATCCCTTGTCCTTACCCAGTAAACAGCGCCAATCTCAATAGATTTCTCCTTTCCATCCGGTCCCTTCATTGCCCAGGATGCTTCATTCAGCGCAGCAAAACCCCACCAGCCAGCTCTTGGTATAGAATATGTGAATACGCCGTTCTCATCAGCTTTAATGACCTGGGTAATATATGCATCAGCCGGCGGTATCACTTTACTATCTTTATTGTAGTATTCTACCTCTACTTCTGCATAAGGCACAGGTTTTCCTTTGACCTTCACAATACCTCTGAATGTATTGCCTGTCCATAATCCATAAGGCCTGGTCAGAGGCACAATCTCTGTCTGGAGACCTACTTCCTCATCCCAACCTTCTTCCAAACCCAGAGCATTCACGCATACTTTAGTATAGTGAATAATGTAGCAGTCCTCTGCCGGTTCCCAGTACGGCTTGGGCTCAACATAAAATATGTAATCACCGGGCCTGTTTATTCTATAAGAAGTCTCCCAGGTTGAGAAACCCTGTACCTCTTTTTCTGTAAGCGTAGCAAGCAGGTCAGTCTTTTTACCCATATGCATTACCCCGAATTGAACCGGCTTCTCCATATTCATATAATGACCTTCCATCGGATGAATGAACTTTACCTCTAAATTAATAGACTTATTGTCTTCCTGGGTGACAATATCATCGGACGGAATTATCATACCAAAATGAGCACTCGCCTCTGCTGTCCACAAAAAAACTACACAAACCACAGCTATTATACCAATTTTTTTCATCTTATCCACCTCCTATAAGTTGAAGCGTCTGAATATGCACACTTAGACTTTGGTATAATCCTCTACTTTTAAATCATCTCCCCAGAATCTCTGGTTTTACCCGCATTAGAAATGAAACCACAAAACCGGCTATGATTGCCTCAATGACCATCACCGGCAAATGTGCAAGAGCGGCATATTTGGCCACTCCCATAAATTCACTGCCGGTGGTTAGCAGAAACGCAGCCAGGATAAGTATGCCTACAAAAATCCCGGCGGCTCCTGCTAAAGCTCCAAAAATGGCCTCATTTGATTTGAAATGAAATTTCCGGTGCAGATTGAATATCTTGTAAGCCAAAAGGGCCGGCAGCCCCATCATTACGCTGTTTACCCCAATGGTTGTTATTCCACCGTGTTGAAAGAGAAAAGCCTGTAAGAGCAAGCCAATCATAATAGAGAAAAAAGCAACCGGTCCCAGAATTATCCCCACCAAACCATTAAGGATTAGATGGACACTTGTCGGCCCCAGGGGAATATGAATCAACGAAGCTACAAAGAAAATAGAGGTCATTACCGCTGTTTTAGGAATATCCTGGGGATTCATCTTCCGGGTAGTAACAGCCACAATAGCAGCAGAAATTACATACCCCCCAATCCAAGCAGGAGCTGACAATACCCCATCAGATATATGCATTACTCACTCCCTTATTTAAAAATCAATCTGAGTCCTAACGCCAAGAATAACTATCGTATCGTCTCTGCCCTGGCCACTTGAGCCTACCCCCTTGGGATTCCAGATTACCTGAAGGTCTGGCGAGATACTTAAATTCTCATTGATATAGATGTTATAATAAGCTTCAAAATGGCCTTCATTATGGTCGGGATTACCAGTACCAGCCTTGCCGTAATCATCTCCCGGCATTACCTGCCCCACGGCTATTCCTAAGGCATCCTTATCTCTTCCCCACGCCTCACCTATCAGCTGAAATCCAGTGCTCCAGGACATATCACAGTTATAGACCTTATCGGTCTGCCAGCCAAAGCGAAAGAAACAAGTCAAGGTATTAGTAAACTCCTGGTCAAAACTCAAGCCAAAGCCATAGCCTTCTTCCTCAGTCTTGTTTGGATCTAAAAGCTCGGTGTGGTCGGTATCATTAACCCAGCCATAAAAACGGTAATTTCCTTCTTTTTGAAAGAGATTTGGCTTAAAATTAATCTGCCCAATGACAAAAATATCATCGCCTAAATCCTCCCAATCAGCATTAGCATCTAAAAGACCAAATCCCAGCTCTATCTTCTCTGTGGGCAGAAAACCCAATCTTATACCTGGGCCATTATCAGGAAATTCAAGAACCGCACTGCTCTTAAACATATCAGCTAAAAACTGAGCTGTTTCATCATTAGCAACAGCATTTGTATCAAAGTAGCAGGTTGCATCAAGCTTGCCAAAGGTAACAAAAAGATTATCACTGAAGTTATGCTCATACCAAACCTCAGCCAATTCCATCTTTGCATCTCCTCCAGTAGCATCCTTATTCACTCCGGAAAACAAATCCAGTTCATCGCTATCCATCACGCCATTACCTTCACCACCCTCAAGATGGATAAAGAAGGTTCCGCCGTTATCAAAGGACTTCTCCAATTCAAGGTCAACTGAGTAAGAGCCATCGGTAACATCCTCGCCTTTGGAGCCGGTTGCATTGGCATCAATAGTTCCCTGGACGACAAAGGTTGCTCCACCGCCAATATTGATACCCTCAAGAGCCGGCAATATACCCGCCTGTTTTAACCCCTCTATCTCCTCATCCTGACGGGCAACTACCTCTTGCTGCTGGTTAAGTTTCTTCTCTAACTGACTGATTCTTGCTTTTAATTCGGCGATTTCCGCTCTAATTGATTCATCACTTGCCTCACATACTTTTGCTATCCCAAGAGTGCTTAGGCACAACAAAAGAATCACCGCCCTGTGTAAACATCCCTTCACTTCCTCACCCCCCTCGTATAATATGTTTTTGTTAAATACTAGTACTTTATTAAAAGTTCAGAA
>CAYMKG010000030.1:7303-10857 GCA_964391145.1 uncultured Planctomycetales bacterium | reverse complement strand
CTTCCTCAAGAACTTTTCCCTACCATCACCTACCCGCAAATTACCGTGGTTACCTCCTATGAAAATGCCGCACCGGAGGAAATTGAAAGCCTGATTACTAAGATTATCGAGGAGGCAGTGGGCACGGTAAATAATGTTAAAAGAATCAGCTCTATATCCAAAGAAGGCCTATCTCTGGTGATGGTTGAATTCAACTGGGGGACAAATATGGATTTTGCTGCCCTGAATGTGCGGGAGAAGATTGATTTGATTAAAGAAAGGCTTCCTCGTGAGGCAGATGAGCCGATTGTAATGAAATATAACCCCTTTGACCTACCCATTATGAACCTGGCGGTAACCGGTTCGATGTCCTCTTTGGAATTACGCGAAATTTGCCGCAAGTATATTAAAGACGCCATCGAAAAGGTAGAAGGCGTGGCTTCTGCAACAATTAGCGGCGGGGATGAACGAGAAATTGTGGTTGAGATTGACCAGCCCCGGCTACGCGCTTCACAGATATCAATCATTTCGGTTGTGGACAGCATAAAGGCAGCAAATCTCAATTATCCTGCAGGCACAATTAAGGAAAGTTTCTACGAATATTTGATTCGCACAATGGGCGAATACCAGAAAGTCAGCGAAATCAAAGAAACGCCCACCGCGCTTGACCTTCCCGAAGAAGAGGCAAAGACTGTGAAGGAAAAGGAGAAAAAGGAAAAAGAAGGCCGCAGGCTGGTGTATCTTAAGGATATAGCTGAGGTTCAGGATACCATAAAGGAAAGAACCAGCATCTCCCGCTATAATGGAAAAGACAACATTTCTCTGGTTATAAGGAAACAATCCGGAACCAACACCCTGAATGTAGTCAAGAGAGTGCGGAGGGAAATCCAGAAATTACTCTCAGAAAAGCTTCCTCCAGGCGTCAATATTGAAGTAACCTATGACCAATCCCAGTTTATTCAAGAAGCGATATCCAATGTCCGCGACGCCGCAATTCAAGGAGGCATACTTGCTTTCTTTGTCCTGCTGTTTTTCCTGCGCGAGCTGCGTTCCTCAGCGGTAATCATTGTATCAATCCCCATCTCGATAATGGCCACCTTCTGCCTTATGTACTTCGGCAAGATTAATCTCAATATGATGTCTTTGGGAGGTCTGGCCTTAGGCGTAGGCATGTTTGTGGATAACGCTATCGTGGTAATTGAAAATATCTTTCGGCACCGGCAGATGAAAAAAGGATTAGCCCAGGCTTGTGCTGACGGAGCCCGGGAAATGACAGGGGCAATCACCGGTTCAACCTTAACCACTGTCGCAGTATTTCTGCCGTTTGCGTTCGTAATAGGGATCGCCGGCCAGATTTTTAAACAACTCTCTTTAACCATAACCTTCTCGCTTTTAACTTCCATAGTTATAGCTATTTCCCTGGTCCCGGTTCTGGTTTCTTTGGGCCACCGCCGAGGCCTGCCGGCGAGAATTGGCAATCCCAGGAGCGCAGAAGCTAATCCAAAAGGGCAGGATATGCATACCCCGATTGCTAAATGGAGAGAACGCTATGGCAGATTCATTTCTGGGCTGCTCTCCTACAAGGGAATGATTATCATTTTGGTTCTACTGGTATTTTTGGTCAGTTTAGGTATTTTATTAAAGCTCGAGCGCCAGTTCCTTCCTAGCATAGACCAGCGGCAATTTATAATCAAAGTGAATTTGCCTCCCGGAACCCGCCTTGAAATAACTGAACGGGTGGTAAGAGAAATTGAACAATTATTACTTGACATTCCAGAAACAAAAGGCGTAACCGTTAATATCGGCTCAAGCGAAGAGAAGGCCTCGGCAGAAACCGCTCTACAGACCCTGGGCTCGCATCAGGCCCAGATAATGGTCAATCTTAAAAAGATAAAACCCAGAGAAGGAATTCACCGCTCTAGCAAAGAAGTCATCCAATACCTTAAATCCAATCTTCAAAACCAGCATCTTGAGGGCGCACAGATTGAGTATATTGCCCAGGAATCTTCCTTGAGTACTGCCTTAGAAGAAGGGGCGCCGATTGTGGTAGAGCTTAGAGGGCCTGACCTTAACAGTTTAGCTGATATCTCGGTGGCGATCCAGAACAGGCTCAAAGAAATACCGGGATTATACGGAATCAAAAACAGTCTGGTTTCACCCAGCCCGGAAACAAAGCTTCACATCCTCAAGGATAAGGCTTCACTTTTTGGACTCTCGGTTCGGGATATTGCCCTTACTGCCCAGGTAGCCCTAAAGGGCTACGTGGCTACCAAGTTCAAAGAGAAACAGGGCGAAGAAGTAGATATTCGAGTCCGCCTGCGGCCCGAAGACCGCAGCGATTTAAGCAACTTAAGGAGACTCCTAATTCAAACGCCCTTAGGCAACACCATACCTCTCTCCCAGGTTGCTTACTTTACTAAAGGCAGCGGGCCTACAGAAATCAAGCGGGTTGACCAACAAAGGACGATCTTAATCAGCGCCAATATATTTAAACGCTCCTTAGCTGACGCAATCAAGGACGTCAATACGGTATTGAATTCGGTAAAACAAGAAATGTTTTCTCTTAATAAGGATTACTCCCTTCGGCTGGTAGGAGAACAGCAAAGAATGACCGAATCTTTCCAAAGCTTAGCTTTTGCTCTGGTCCTGGCTTTTATCCTTGTCTATATGATTATGGCTGCTGAATTTGAATCGCTCTGGCAGCCGTTTATCATAATGTTTACTGTCCCGCTTTCTCTTATCGGAGTAAGCCTGATTCTTTTTATTACCCAAACCCCGCTTAGCGTTGTGGCATATCTGGGCATAATAATGCTGGGCGGAATTGTGGTTAATAACGGAATTGTTCTCATTGATTTTATTAACCGAATGAGAAAAGAGGGGTATTCGCCAAAAGAAGCAGTGATTCTGGCCAGTAAAACTCGCCTGCGGCCAATACTTATGACATCCTTTACCACTATTCTAGGCCTTACCCCTCTGGCTTTAGGTATTGGAGAAGGGGCAGAGCTGCGCGCGCCTTTAGCGTTAACGGTTATCGGGGGACTGAGTTCGGCTACCTTTTTAACTCTGATAGTAATTCCGGCTTTGTATTTAATAGTGGCAGAAAGACTAAAGCCAAAATTGAAGGCAGAACCGTTGCCTGAAAAAGTAGAGCCTGAAGAGGAAATCAAGTCTGAAGTAGAGATAAAGACTGAGAGAGAGACCAAGACCCAAGAAAAGAAAGAAACGAAAGTTGAAAAAGAGGCTGAGCATGAAGAATTAACGGAAACAAAATATAAGGAAGAGATTGAATCCGAAGAAAAAATGGAAGCGGGAGCTGAAAAAGAGATTAAACCTGAACAAAGAACAGAAATAAAGCCTGAAGGAAAAGGAACTCCTCTTGCTCCCGAAGCAAAACAAGGGATGTCTCTTAGGAAAGGATTAAATGAGCGTCAGGTGGAGATTTTAGAAAAACTAAAATCTCTTAAGAAAATAACCCGCAAGCAATACGCTGAGATGTTCTCGATTTCCGTTCCTACTGCTGCCCGCGACCTGAAAGAGCTATTAAAAAGAAATCTCCTCAGAGCTCGCGGCCCGCT
>CAYMKG010000030.1:3933-7203 GCA_964391145.1 uncultured Planctomycetales bacterium | reverse complement strand
CTACCTAATCTTTCGGTAAGAAGGCCAACAGCTATATCAATGTTCTTCATCGGAATGGTCCTAATCGGTGCAATCGCCCTTCAGTTGCTCCCGGTTGAAATGATGCCCAATACCAGCTTCGGGGATATTACCATTAATATCGACGTGCGCGGAGGAATCCCTGCTTCGGAAATTGAGAAGCGGATTGCCAAGCCGGTTGAAGAAGCGGTAGGAACAGTCACCCATCTTAAAAACATCCTCTCTATCTCCAAAGAGGGGAACGCTAAAATTATCTTGGAATTTGAGCCTGGAACAAATATGGATTTCGCTGCCCTGGAGGTCCGGGAGAAATTTAATCGCATAAGAAATGATTTACCCCGAGAAATTGAAAAGCCGGTAATCGCCAAATATGAATACATGGATGTGCCGATAATGATTCTGGCAATAACCAGCGACATCCGCACTCCCGAGGAATTGCGCAAGATAGTGGATGATAAGATAAAAGACCGCATTCAAAGGATTGAAGGGGTTGCCCGGGCTGAGGTCAGCGGAGGAAGAGAGGGGAAAATACTGATAGAAATAGACCAAACCAAACTTCAGGCTTACTCCTTATCGATAAATCGAATAGTGGACATCATTAACCTTAACAACGCCAACCTCCTCGCCGGAGAGATTAAGAGGGTAAAAAACAAATACCTGGTGCGGACAATTGGAGAATTTCAGTCCCTTAAAGAAATTGAAAATTTGGCTATCGCCACAACTAGACAGGGTTCGGTAATCCGGCTTAAGGATATTGGTGAGGTTCGTGATTCTTATTTAGAGCCGACTGCCTTTGCCCGCGTGAATACTCAACCGGTGGTTTCAATTTATATACAGAAAGAATCCACCGCAAATACTGTAGAAATATCCCGGCGTATCGATAAGGAAATTAAATCCTTAAAGGAAATACTGGATAGGGATATAAAGATTCTGCCTACCTTCAACCAGGCTGAATATATCCAGAAGGCAGTCAATCGGGTTAAACTCTCTTTGGTCTACGGAGCAATTCTAGCTACGCTGGTTCTGTTTGTATTCTTAAGGGACTTTCGCTCGGTCGGCATCATTGCCGCAACTATCCCCATTTCGATTCTCTGCACCTTCAGTCTGATGTTCTTTGGAAAAATCACCTTAAACGTGATGACCTTATCCGGGCTTGCCTTGGGCATAGGTATGCTATTGGATAATTCTATCGTGGTGTTGGAAAATATATTTAAAAAGCGGCAGGAATTCATAAGCTCGACTCAAGGACAAAAACTTCTTGCTCCCAATAATCACAGCTGGATACGCAAAAACCTTGCTATAACCGGGGCAAGCGAAATGTTATTAGCGATTGTTGCCTCAACCATTACTACGCTGGTTGTTTTCCTGCCCCTGGTGTTTATTAATCCCGAAATCAGAATGCTTTACAGCGGCATCGCTCTGACCATCACTTTTTCTCTCCTGGCATCTCTGCTGGCTTCCCTTGCCCTGGTGCCGATGCTGGCCTCAAGGCTGAAATTTAAGAAACCCAACCCTCCCAAGCCCAAGCTTTCCGAATCCGAATTGTCCGAAGCAACCGATTCCCAAACCCTGGCCGACTCCCGGCCAACCGTTTTAAGGAAAGTTCTCGGCTATTACCAAAAAGTTCTTGTCCATTGCTTAAGCTTTCGCTATCTGATATTAGTCCTTGCTCTTATCGCCTTTGGGTTTATATTTCAACAAGGCAGGAAGCTGGAAAAAGAATTTATCGGCGTAGCCGAACAAAATAAATTTACCGTATTTATTGAAATGCCCACAGGAACAAGACTGGAGGTCTCGGATAAAATCGTCTCACAAGTAGAAGAAATTATAGCCCGGCGGCCGGAGATAAAAACATTTACCGCCAAAATCGAGCCATGGTCGAGCAAGATATATGTGGAGTTATGGCCGATGAATAAAAGGAAACTTTCCGCCGGAGAGATAATTGAAGAATTAAGGCCTCTGACAGATAAGATTGAGCCGGCATTTATATACTATGAAGAGCCGGAAGAAATTGGAACAAAGGAAATACTATTAGAACTTTACGGATACGATTATGAAATCTTAAAAAGTCTGGCCATACAGGTTGCGCAAAGAATGCAGCCTATCCCCAAGTTTACCGACGTTAAAATCAGAATGCGCGAAGGCCGGCCAGAGATGCGCCTTGCCATAGACAAAAGGCAAGCCGCTCTTTTTGGCCTAACTGTTGAAGATATTGCCCTGGCTCTGCATACCCATATGCGTGGCCTGGTTGCTACTCGCTACCGGGGGACTACCGAGCCTCTGGTGAGAGTTAAGGAAGAAAGCTTTTACGGGAAGCAACCCTATTTCCCCTCAGAAGGGCAGAAGATGCTTGAAAGAAAATCCGGGGAATTCAGAGAATTAATCGTCTCTCCTTCTGCCAAGGCAGAAGCAAAGGAGATTGAGACGATTGTTCGCCTGGAGGAAAAATTTCGCCGGACCTTTGAGGACCTGCGGCGAGTCAGCCTGGCAACCCCTGACGGTGAACAGGTCTATCTTTCTCAGCTTGCTGATTTTAAATTTGATTTGGGGCCCAGCGAAATCTGGCGAAAAAACAAATCCCGCATGGTTCAGGTCAGTGCTAATACCGGCGGCACGCCTTTAGGCACCGCCGCTGAATTGGTTAAGAAGGCGCTTTATGATTTTAAATTTCCCAAAGATTATTTTTGGCAATTTGGAGGAAATTATGATAAGATGATTCGGAACCAAAAAGAACTCAGCTTTGCCCTTATTTTAAGCCTTGCACTTGTGTATATGATTCTGGCTAGCCTGTTTGAATCACTCAGGCAACCTTTCATTATTTTGTTTACCGTGCCTCTGGCGGCAATCGGCGCAATCGCTGCCTTGCGAATTAGCGATAAGCCGGTGGGGACGGGCGTTTTAATCGGGGCAATTATGTTAGGGGGCATAGTGGTAAATAACGCAATCATATTGATTGACCGTATTAATTTTTTAAGGCGCGGGAGTAGCGCGCATTATTCGGGCAGCGCCGGGATTCGCGAAGCGGTAATCGCCGCTTGCTGCGACAGGCTAAGGCCGATACTGATGACCTCTATGACCACTATATTAGGACTTCTGCCCATGGCTTTGGATAAAAGCGAATCCTCAAATCTCTGGGCGCCGTTAGCAATAACAGTTATCGGAGGATTAAGCGTATCGACGGTTCTGACTTTATTTGTGATTCCCGGCGTTTATCTTATATTTGAGGATATAAGAATAAGAAAAAATAGGAGG